>NZ_JBSGAI010000024.1:0-155888 GCF_053600695.1 Amycolatopsis sp. NPDC005003
CAGAACACGGCCGGCAGTGCCGGGTCAAGGCACGCTTTCCCGCCTTGACGCGGTACTGCCGGCCGTAGTCACAATCCCGGCTTCGGGGTGGCGGGGCACCAAACAGCCCACCAGCCAAAGAGACCCAGCCCCCTCGGCCTTGCTCGCTGGCCAAAGAGACCCGGCCCCTCGGCCTTGCTCGCCGGCCAAAGAGACCCGGCACCCCCGGCCTTGTTCGCTGGCCGAGGAGGCCCACCACCCAGGACAGCTGCACCTTCGGACACTCGAACCCGGCCCGAACCTGACCCACCCTCCCTGGGGGAGCCACCCGCATCCAGCGTACCGCCCACCTCAGACAGAAAGTGCCCAACCGATCACGATCCCCCGAGTTGTCCACATGTCGACTTACCTGGGGACAACTTGTGGAGCACCACCCGGATTCAGGTCGCCAACCCGCGGCACCCGGCTTACAGTCCCCTTATGCGTCGGCGCTGGATCCTCGTGGTCCCGGTTGCGGTGCTGGTCACAGCGCTGCTCGCGGGGGTCGCCACCTGGGCCCAGTCCGGGAACATGGAGCGCGACCTGACCGCCCGGGCCCAAGCCGCGCTCTTCCAAGCCGGCCTGCCCACCGGGGATGTGCGGTTCGACGGCCGGGATGCCACGCTCAGCGGGTTCCCGCCCGGGCAGGCTCTGCGGGCGCTCGAAATCGTGCAGGGCGTCGACGGGGTCCGGGCCGCCAAAGTCAACGGCGACGTCACCCCCGTGGCGCCGAGCCCCGCCACCGGCAGCCCACCGCCCACGACGGCAACCCCGACCCCGCCGCCGACCACCACGACCACCGCTCCGCCGCCCACCGACAAGGCGGGCGTGCAGGCCGAGATCGACCGGATGCTCGCCGAGGCGCCGATCGCCTTCGAACCCGACACCGCCCGGCTCACCGCCGATGGCGAACAGGCCGCGCGCAGCGTCGCGATCGCCCTCGCCAAGGCGCCCGCCGGCTTCCGGTACCGCGTCACCGGGCACGTCGCGCGGGGGCCCGGCGGGGAGAGCGCCGCCCTCAAACTCTCCCGGGACCGCGCGCGGGCCGTCGCGCGGATTCTCACCTCCAACGGTTTGACGGCCAACCGCGTGACCTACCGGGGGCTGGGCGACACCCGGCCCGCCACCGGCGGCGAAGAAGACCGGCGTGTCGAGATCACGGTCGTTTGAGGGGTGCTGAGCTGATGTTCTGGCTGTTCGGGCAGATCTGGCTGTGGCTGATCGTCGCCTTCGCCCTCGGCGCGCTGACCTCGTGGCTCGTGCTGCGCGCCGCGCAACGCCCCCGGCCCGAGCCCGTCCGGGAGCCCGAACCCGAACCCGAGCCGTACGAGCCGCCGCCACCGCTGTCGACCGAACAGACGCAGTTCATCCCCGCCGCCTGGGCCCAGCACGCGCCCGGCCCGCGCGCCGCCGTGCCCGACGACGAAGAAGGCGATCCGGTCGGCCACCGCGAAGGGCACCTGCCGCTGCCGCCGCAGCGCGGGGCGCAGGACGAGGACTGGCCCACCGAAGAAGAACCCGCCTGGCCGCAGGCCGAAGAGCCGCCGGACGCCGGCCGGCAGTGGCACCAGCCTGGGCGCGGTGGCTGACACCCATCCTGGTAAGTTCGGCTACGCACTGTGAGCGAGGGCGGAAAGGGGGGTGGCGTGGCGCTCCCCCATTGGACGTCGCAGCAGGTCCTGCCGCCGGGCCGGCACGCGGGCGACCTCGCCGACGTCTACGAACGCCTGGTGTTCGACGCCCCGCACCAGAACGATCGCGAGATCCTGTTCAGCGCGCTCAACAGCTATCTCGGCGTCGCCCGGCGGATCATCCCGTCCGGCCGCGCCTGGATCGGCGGCGAGCTCATCACCCGCACCGCCCACCCGCCGCGCAGCCTTGACGTCGTCCTCATCCCGGACGAGTGGGGCGCCCTGAAGCGCCTCGACGACGCCGGCCGGTCCGCGCTCTACGGGCTGCTCACGCTGCGGGGCGTGATCGTCGGGCAGCCGGCGATGTACCTCGACCAGGTGCAGCCGGTCGGCGGCATGCTGGACGGCTTCCTGTGCCGCCCCGGCGACGAAGACGTGTGGGCCGAGGTCTGGGCCGAAGGCGGCAGGGGCTACCCGGAGATGATCTGGTGAGGAACGAGTTCCGGCGCATCGCCGACGAGATCCCCGGCGGCACGTGGCTCGACGACCTGGCCCGCGCCTCCGCGATGGCGGCCAACGCCAAGTTCGAGCGGACATCCCGCTCCCCACTGCTGCACGTGTCGGTGATCGGCGAGCAGACCATCGACGCCTACACCTTCTCCGACATCAGCCGCGCCCTGCAGGACGCGACGGCGAAGATCGGGCACATCATCCGGAACCCGTCCGGCGAGGTCACCCAGGTCCAGCAGACCGACCGCGACAAGGCGCCGCTGATCCAGCGCGGCCAGGCGGGCAACGCGATCTTCTTCGGCTTCCCGGAGCCGCTGGCCGACGACGCCCTGATCGTCGACGGCATCGAGACGCTGTCCGAGCGCGCGGTCAAGGAGCTGTGCGACTTCCTGCCGGCGAACGGCTCGGACGACGGCGCGCTCGACGCCGTGCTGCTCCAGCGCGACACCGTCCGCAACGCGGTGAGCGACATCGTCAACGCCGTCGCGAAGAACGCCGGCATCGGGATGGCGCTGACGCCGACCGCGGGCGAGCAGGTCACCCGCAGCATGACCACCGAGCAGGCGCGGATCCTGCAGGGCAGCCTCCGCGAATCCCGTGAAGCGGTCGGCTACGAGACCGTCCGCGGGCGGCTCGACGGCGTCCGCACCCGGCGGCGCATCTTCTACCTCGACCGGGAGTCGGGCGGCACGATCCAGGGCGCGGTGGCGCCGGACCTGCTCGACCAGATCAAGGAGAACCTCGACCGCCCGGTGACAGCCCGGCTACGCGTCGTGCGCACGACGACGATCGACGGCCGCCGCGGCCGGCCCGTCTTCGAGTTGCTCGAAATCACCCCGGAAGTGAGTCTTTTCGACTGAGAAGTCCGGTATGCGACTTTCGTCTTGAACGCCGTACCCGACGGTCGTCGTAGGCCTCACGGTGGTTCCAGGATGTTCGTACGATACTTACGATACCCGCTGCGAGGTCGGCAAAGACCGCGCAGAGCAGTGGGAACTCCGATATTCTTCCCATTGATCATCGGGCCACGTCATGCCCACGATGTCAGGAAATATCGATACCTGACCACAAATGGTGGGACAATGACTTTTTCCAGAATGTAACAATTTCGTTCTGGGCCACACTTATGGGTTAACGTCGTCGCACTCCCACCCGAAGGGGTTCGCATGATGACCGACCCGCAGTACCCGCCGGCCGCCGCGCGCCACGGACGCCCCGCGCCGCCGGTGACGGCCACGGAGCGTCGTCAGGCCAACGCGAAGCCCGCACGGAACATCCTGGCGATCGCCGGCCTGCTGCTCGGCGTGGCCGCGCTGGTCGTCACGTTCGTGCCGGACGTCGAGTTCGTCGCGTGGCCGCTGGGCGGGATCGGGCTCGTCCTGGCGGTCAGCGGGCTGGTCCAGGCCAAGAAGGGCACCGTCGGTGGCCGCGGGGTGGCGGTCACCGCCACCGCCGTCACGGCCGCCGCGCTGCTCACCACGGCCGGGATGCTGCTGTACTCGACCTTCATCGGCGGCGGCGAGTCCGGGCTGCACCTGCCCGCGGTCGCGGGCGACAAGCACGCGGTGACCTTCCAGGTCACCTCGGCCGGCGGCGCGACCGTGCGCTACGGCAGCCTCAACGACCAGCGCACCGAAATCGCGCCCGCCAGCACCGACGCCTGGCTGGGGCAGGCGTCCTACAACAATGGCTCCTACCTGTTGACGCTCACCGCGGACACCCGCAATGCGACGGTCAGCAACGAAATCAAGTGCGCCATTCTCGTCGACGGCAAGAAGGTCGCGGAAAACAGCGGAGCGACGATCGCGCTCTGCACGGCGAACGTCGGCTGAGCGGGCCCGGACACCGCCTGGCGACCGGCCGGCCTACCCCCAAGTCGGCCGGCCGGGCCGCCACGAGCCGCTCCTGGCGGCTCCGGACCCCGCCACGGTTTCCCGCACGAGGCCTGGCACCGGCTTCTCCGCCTGCCCCTCCCCTAGGGCTCCGCCGGCACCGCCGAACCTACGCGGACAGCGCCCGCGCCCACTAAGAATCCACTAAGGATTCAGCGCGCGGGCGGGGTCGTGACCCATTCGCAACGAAATTCCCGCAGTTCGAAACTGTCGGAAAGGGCTCACTGGAGTTCCGCGAGTTCGGTCCGGACCTCACCGACGAGCTTCGGGTGCACGCGCTCGTAAATGCGCACGGACAACGCCAGTTGTTCGCGCGCGCCGTCGATGTCGCCCCGGGCCCGCAGCACCCGGCCCAAGGTCAGCCGCAGCGTCCCTTCGCGCGCGACGAACTCCCGGCTGATCGCGAGGTCGATCGCCTCCCAGGCGTACCGCTCCGCGGCCTCGAGGTCCCCGGCCCGCAGGCTGAGCTCGGCCAGCTTGCCCAGCGAGACGACGACCTGGTCGTCTTCGCCGAGTTCGCGGTCGATCCGCAGGCCGGCACGCTGGTGCGCGATCGCGTCGGACAGCCGGCCCGCCCGCTTCTCCGCCTGCGCGCAGCTGCTGAGCGCCTGCCCGCGCAGGGTGACGTCGGGGGCGTTCGCAACGGCCGCGGCCAGCCGCTCGATGGCCGTTTCGTGGTCGCCGAGCCGGCTCAGCACCCGCCCGAGGTGCAGGTCCACCGACGTGCGCAGCCGGTCGTCGGCCGAGGCGGCCGACAGCTCCGCCGCCCGTTCGGCGTCGGCGCGCCCGAAGCCCGGGAGCTCGAACGTCAGCGCGATCTCGCACCGCGCGAGGCGCAGCCAGCACTGGCCCGCGACGTCGCCCGCGGCTTCGGCGGCGGCGACGCCGAGGTCGGCCATCCGCGTCCACTCGTCCAGCAGCGGGCACGCGACGCGGTAGGTGTGCACCAGCCGGGCCAGCCGCCACACTTCGTCGTGGCGGCCCGCGGCGTAGGCGGCGTCGAGGACCGCCAGGAGGTTCGGCCACTCGGCCGCGAACCAGTCGTGCGCCGCGGCGAACCCGGGCAGCGGCGGCATCGCGTCGTCGGCGAGCACGGACGAGAAGTCGAGCGGGTCGGCGACCCGGCCCAGCCGGCGCCGCGCCCGATCGGCCACCGCCTGGTAGTAGCGGATCGTCCAGCCGAGCGCTTCGTCGCGCTCCTTGTCGCCCAGTTCCTGCTCCGCGAGCTCCCGCAGGTACAGGCAGACGAGGTCGTGCGGCACGAAGACGTCGCGCTCGGTCTCGGCGAGGAGGCTGTGCGCGGCCAGCGCGCGCAGCCGCCGCCGGGCCTCGGCCACCGTGATCTGCCCGACCGCGGCCATCACGTGCGGCCCGACCAGCACCCCCGGCACCGCACCCAGCTGCAGGAACGTCTCGGCGACTTCGCCGGGCAGCCCGCGGAAGGAGACGTCGAACGCCGCGCGGACGCTGTCGTCGGCGCCGTCGACCTGCAGGCCCGCGAGCCGGGTGCGTTCGTTGCCGAGCTCGTCGACGAGTTCCTCCGCGGTCCGCTGGGCGCTCGCCGAAAGCCGCGCGCCCGCGATCCGCAGCGCCAGCGGGAGGTAGCCGCAGAGCCGCGCGAGGGCGTGGTTGAGGCTCGCCGGGCCGGCGAGCTCCTCGATGAGCGCCACGGCGTCGTCGGGCGCGAGCGTGCCGAGCACGCGCTGCTTGGCCGCGTTCGACACCGCGAGCCCGTCGAGGCGCGATCGGCTGGTCACCACCGTCATCGTCCGCGCGCTCGGCGGCAGCAGGGGGCGCACCTGCTCGGCCGTGCGGGCGTCGTCGAGCAGCACCAGCATCCGGCGCCCGGCGATCAGCGACCGGTAGAGCGCGACGCGCTCGTGCAGCAGCTCCGGGACCTTCGCGGTTTCGACGCCGAGGCCGAGCAGGAACTGGGTGAGCAGCTCGGCCGGCTCCAGCGGCGGGTGGTGCGGGTCGAAGCCGCGCAGCGACGCGAACAGGACGCCGTCCGGGAACCGCCGCGCGACCCGGTGCGCCCACCACACGACGAGCGCGCTCTTGCCGACCCCGGCGGTCCCGCTGACCACGGCGATCGTCGTCTGCCCGGCCTCGGCCCTGGTCACCAGGCCGTCGAGCCAGGCGAGTTCCTCGTCGCGTCCGGCCAGGCTCGGCACCGCCGCGGGCAGCTGCGAAATCGCTTTCGCCGGCTCCGCGCCGGCGGCAGGCACGACGACGTCCCGCGCCGGGAGGTCGTCGTTGAGGACGCGCTCGTGCAGCCAGCGCAGCTCGGCGCCGGGCTCGACGCCGAGGGTGCGCAGCGTCGCCCGGGAAACGGTCCGGTACAGCTCGAGCGCGTCACCGCGGCGGCCCGCGTGGTAGAGCGCCCGCATCAGCTGCCCGGCGGTCCGCTCGGCCAGCGGATCGGCCCGGACGATCGGGCTGAGCTCGACGATCAGTTCCGCGTGCCGGCCGAGTTCGAGGTCGGCGTCGACGCGGGCGCCGTGCACGGCGAGGCGGAGGTCTTCCAGCTCGGGCGCCCGCAGGGAGTCGGGCACCCCGCCCAGCGCGGGGCCCTGCCAGAGCGCGAGGGCTTCGGCGAGCAGCCCGGCCGCGACCTCCGGGGTGGCCAGCGACGCGCGGTCCAGCAGGGTGCGCGCCCGGTGGACGTCGATCCGGTCGGGTTCGATGTCCAGCCGGTAGCCCGGCGGGGTGGTGAGGATGCGCGGGCCGTCGAGATCGCGCAGGACCCGCCGCAGGTGGGAAACGTTGCCGTGGACGATGGTCCGGGCGGTCGCCGGCGGGTCGTGGCCCCACAGGGCGTCGATGATCTCGTCGAGCCCGACGACCTTGCCGGGCTTGAGCGCCAGCAGCGCGAGCAGGCCGCGGACGCCGGGGCCGCCGATCGGGACGGGTTCACCGCCGTGGAAGAGCTGAACGGGACCGAGCAGCTGGAGCCGGGTCTGGGCCATGCTCGCGCCCACCTCCCCGGGTCCACGGTGCCCCCGGCGTCGCCCTCGCCGGAAAAATCAACCTACCGTGATGGCCAAGCGGCGAATACCGCCCCACCGGGCCAGGACCAGGACATTTCGTGACTCTGCGGATTCCGCAGCCGGGGCGCGACGGGACTGCGGTTGGCGCCGGCATGACAGGACCCCGCACCACCGGTCCCGATCCGGTGGTGCGGGGTCACTGGCAAAACTTCCGCCACCGAGGGCGACCAGGCGGGTGAGCTCACCCCGAGCGAAGTACCCGCCGCCGGCTGTCCGCGAAGACGTGTTGCGCGGGCCACACACCCGCACGGTGGCGACACCGTAACAGGGCGCACCGGACCGGTCACCGGCGGGTCAGGTTCTTTCTCGGTACCCCGGCGCGACCCAGCTCACCTCGTGATCGGCGTCGAATCCCGGCCCGCGATGAAGGCCGGCCGTGGCGCGCCGGCCGCGAACGGCTCCTGCAGGGCGTTCTCGACGCTGTTGAACACCAGGAAGATGTTCGAGCGCGGGTACGGGGTGATGTTGTTTCCGGAGCCGTGCATGATGTTCGAGTCGAACCACAGCGCCGAGCCCGCCTGGCCGGTGAACTGGTCGATGCCGTACTCGGCCGCCATCCGGGTGATGTCGTCCTCGCCCGGCACGCCCACCCGCTGGTCCTTGAGCGAGCTCTTGTAGTTGTCGTCCGGCGTCTCGCCCGCGCACTGGACGAACGTCCGGTGCGAGCCCGGCATGATCATCAGGCCGCCGTTGAACGGGTGGTTGTCGGTCAGCGCGATGGAGCAGCTGACCGCGCGCGGGGACGGCATGCCGTCCTCCGCGTGCCAGGTTTCGAAGTCCGAGTGCCAGTAGAACCCGGTGCCCTTGAACCCGGGCATGTAGTTGACCCGGCTCTGGTGGATGTACACCTCGGAGCCGAGCAGCTGGCGCGCCCGGTCCAGCACGCGCGGGTCGCGCACCAGCTCGGCGATCAGGTCCGAAATCTCGTGGACGTCGAAGATCGACCGGACCTCACCGGTCTTCGCCTCGGTGATCACCCGCTCGTCCTCGGCGAGCTCCTGGTCGGAGGACAGCCGCACCAGCTCCTGCCAGTACGTCTGGACCTCCCCGACGGAGAGCATGTCCTCGACCACGGTGTAACCCCGGGTCTCGTGGTTCGCCAGCGTGGCGGCGTCGATCGGGCCGTCGGCTTCGGTACCCCACACCGTGGGGTGCACGCGCGGCAGGTGGGCCGGCGTACCGGTGATCCGGGTCGGGTAACCGTCGTCGACCCGGGTGTCCGTCAGCGTCACGGGCTTCGCCTCCTGTTGTTCCTCTCCGGTCTTACGCGTCCTCGGTGATCAGCGGGTACACGCCGTTTTCGTCGTGCACCTCGCGGCCGGTCACCGGCGGGTTGAACACACACACGCACTTGATCTCGGTCTTCGGCCGGACCTGGTGCTTGTCGTGGTCGTTGAGCAGGTAGAGGGTGCCGGGCTTGAGCTCGTACACCTTGCCGGTGGCCAGATCCTCGACCTCGCCCTCACCGGAGGTGATGAACACCGCCTCGATGTGGTTGGCGTACCAGAAGTCGTTGATCGTCCCCGCGTACAGCGTGGTCTCGTGCACCGAGAAGCCGACGCCCTCCTTGGCGAGGATGATCCGCTTGCTGCGCCAGTTCTCGGTCTTGATGTCGGCGTCGGTGTCGGTGATCTCGTCGAGCGTGCGGACGAGCAAGGGGGAACTCCTTTACTTCTTCAGGACGGCCTTGACGGACTCGTCGATGATCGACAGGCCCTGCGTCAGCTCGTCGTCGGTCAGCGTCAGCGGCGGCAGCAGCTTCATGACTTCGCCGTCGGGACCGGAGGTTTCCATCAGCAGGCCGCGCGCAAACGCTTCCGCGCACACCCGGCCGGCCAGCTCGCCGCTCCGGAACTCGATCCCGCGCGCCAGGCCGCGGCCCTTGGCGAGCAGCTCCGCCTCCGGGTACGCCTCGACGATGCCGCTGAACGCGCTCGCGATGCGCTCGCCCTTCGCCTTGGTCGACTTCTCGAGCTCGTCGTCGCTCCAGTAGGCGTCGATCGCTTCCTTGGCGGTGACGAACGCCGGGCTGATCCCGCGGAAGGTGCCGTTGTGCTCGCCCGGCTCCCAGACGTCGAGCTCCGGCTTGATGAGCGTCAGCGCCATCGGGATGCCGTAGCCGCTGATGGACTTCGACAGGCAGACGATGTCCGGCTTGATCCCGGCGTCCTCGAAGGAGAAGAACGGGCCGGTGCGGCCGCAGCCCATCTGGACGTCGTCGAGGATCAGCAGGATGTGGTGGCGCTTGCAGAGGTCGTCGAGGCCCTTCAGCCACTCCAGGCGCGCGGCGTTGATGCCGCCTTCGCCCTGCACGCCCTCGACGATCACCGCGGCCGGCTCGTTGAGCCCGCTGCCGGAGTCCTCCAGCAGCTTCTCGAAGTAGAGGAAGTCCGGCATCGCGCCGTCGAAGTACTTGTCGTACGGCATCGGGGTGGCGTGCACCAGCGGGATGCCGGCGCCGCCGCGCTTCATCGAGTTGCCGGTGACCGACAACGCGCCCAGCGTCATGCCGTGGAAGGCGTTGGTGAAGTTGATGACCGCTTCCCGGCCGGTCACCTTGCGCGCCAGCTTGAGCGCGGCCTCGACGGCGTTCGCGCCGCCCGGCCCGGGGAAGACGACCTTGTAGTTCAGCCCGCGCGGGTCGAGCACCTTGTCGCGGAAGGTCTGCAGGAAGTCGCGCTTGGCCACGGTGAACATGTCCAGGGCGTGGGTGACGCCGTCGCGCTGGATGTAGTCGATCAGGGCCTGCTTCAGCCGCGGGTTGTTGTGCCCGTAGTTCAGCGCGCCCGCCCCGGCGAAGAAGTCCAGATAGGGCTTTCCGCTTTCGTCGTACAGGTGGCTGCCCTGCGCGCGGTCGAACACGACCGGCCAGCCGCGGCTGTAGCTGCGTACTTCGGATTCGAGCTCTTCGAAGATGCTCATGTGGTTCTTTCTCTCCTAATCGCCCGGATTCGTCGGCGCTGTCAGCGGACCGATGCGGTAAAGCTCTTCCGGTAGGTGCCCGGCTTCGGGGAAATCCGCCCCGTCGAACAGCACACTGGTTTCGACCGCGGCGTTCCACCGCTTCGCGAAGGAAGTGAACAGCCGGATGGACGCCTCGTTGTCCGGGGTGATCGTGGTCTCGAGGTAACGCACCCCCGCGCCGACCAGCCGCGTGTACAGCGCATCGAGCAGGGCCCCGGCCAGGCCCTTTCCGCGCTGGGACGCATCGACCGCGACCTGCCAGACGAGCGCCGCCTCCGGCTCGTCCGGCCTGCGGTAGGCGATGACGAAACCGACCGCCCTGCCATCCTCACGCGCGACCACCGAAGACCCGGCGAAATCGCGGCACCACAGCATGTATGCGTACGGCGAGTTGAGATCGAGCTTGGCGGAATCACGCGCGATTCGCCACAGCTCCGCGCCGTCCGCCTTGGTCGGGGATTCGATCAAGTGCGTTACGGACATACTCAGGAAACGTAACAGAGAATTTTCCGCCTGCCAGCGACCCAGCTCACGGCCCCCGCGATGACCTGCGGGGACGCGATGTACCCGGTGAGCAGGCACACAAACATGTTTGAAGTGGACGGTGGCTGGGCAAACGCGCGCTCGGGGCGCCGGTGGACACCGGTGCCCTGACCGAACGATGAACGCAAACCGGGATGATCGCAAGGCGACGGGCCGGAAATCCGGCGACGGGCGCTCAGCGCGAGGGTTCGGCGACGGCGTCCGGAGCCTTCGCCGGCACGCGGCCGTCGACCGGGAGCGCCACGGTCTTCGCCTCCTTGGCCCGCGCGCGGCGGTGGCCGAGACGCCGCCCGATCGCGCTCAGCGGCATCACGACCGCGGGCAGGATCAGCAACCCGGACACCAGCAGCCACCACACCGCGCCTTCGCCGCGGCGCCAGCCGGCCACGACGTCACCCAGCCAGCCGAAGAACGGCCGCGCGAGCGGCGGCACGAACGCGGCCAGCAGCAACGCCGCCACGACCAGCGCCCCCAGCGCGGTGCACAGCCAGCGCACCTTGTGGCCCGTCGTGAGCAACGCCGTCGCCAGGTAGACGGCCGCGCCGGCGAGCACCGGGAGGCCGACCCACTGCAGGACCGCGCCGCCGTTGTTGCCGATCACCAGCCCGGCCAGCAGCGCCAGCGCACCGGCCACCAGCGAGCCCGCGGTGCCGAGGCGGGACGCGCCCTGGGAAACCCGCGCCGTGCTCCTGGCCACCGTGCGCAGCATGTTCGCGACGGTTCGCGGCCAGCCACCGGGCAGCCGGAACGCGATCGTCCCGGCGTTGACCGTGGCGGCGCCGAGCGCCACCAGGGTCCGGGTCAGCCGCGCGGTGCCCTGTTCCCCGGCGAGCTTCTCGGCCGAGACGCGGCAGGCCTGGAACTGCGCCTGCGCGGCGGCCACGTCGACCCGGGGCAGCTCCTCCCGCAGCGCCTTGTCGATGCCCGTCCGGTCTTCGGCGTCGAAGCGCGCCGCGAGGTCGACGACGGGAAGCTCCTCCGCGGCGATCTCCGCCTGCCGCGTCCGGGCCAGCACCATGGCCGTCACCGGCATGCTGACCGGCCGGGTGGCACCGAAGCCGGCCAGCCGGTTCAGGTCGGCGTCCAGCCCGAGGAACGCCAGCTCGGCCGTCAGCTGCCTCCGCAGGTCGGCCGCCTCCTCCGGGGTGCACCGGTCCTGCGCGTCCGGCACGCGCCAGCCCGGCGCCAGCACCTCGCGGAACTCGTCGCGGAACCGGTCCCGGCCGACGACCGTCTGCAGGGTCTGCAGCCGCTTCGGGTCGAGCAGGCACTGGACCAGCCAGCCGGCCCCGTCGACCCGGCCCCACATCCAGTCGCTGGCCCGCCACGACGCCTTGTAGAAGGCGCCGAAGTAGCTCGCCTGCATGCCGGTCAGCTTGTCCCACGACCGGCGTCGCGTCATGTCCAGCAGCGTCCGCGAATCGGCGCTGACCTGCACGAGGTCGACGCGCTGGTCGACCGACGGCGCCTGCGCGAGCAGCCCGCGCGTCGCCACGTGCAGGGTGAGCAGGCGCGCCTGGACGACGTCGTCGCCGCCCGCGCCGTCCGGGCCCAGCGCCAGCCAGTCCAGCAGGGTCGTCACGGATTCCGCCTTCGACGGCGCGGCCGCGGCCAGCGCCCGCAGCGTCGGTGCCGCGGACCGCAGCGCCCCGACCAGCATCGGCCACGCCGTCGCGACCCCGGCCGTCTTGTCCGGCCGGACCCACTCCTCGGCGAGGTCCTCGATCCACCCCTCGAGCGACCGGGCGCCCGGGCCCGGGTGCGCGGTGACCCACTGTCCCAGCCGGACACCGCGGCCGGCGGCCCGGCGTGCCTCGTGCAGCTTTCCCCGCGCGGCGTTCAGTTCCGCGGCCCGCGTGGCGTCCGTGAGGAGGCGGAACCCGGCGTTGACCAGCTGCAGGCCGATCGCGACGGCGTCGTCGAGGGCGGTCGTCCGGTAGGCGAGCAGGCCGTCGACCGCCACGCTGGTGGCCGGCGGTGTGGCCGGGATGTCGCCTTCGAGCCCCGCCACGGCGATGTCCCGCAGCTGCTGCGACATCCCGGACGCCCACTGGGTGCCGGGTTCGGCCAGCGCGTACCGCCGGGCGGCGACCCGCACCAGCTCGGCGGCGTCCTCGGCGGTCCGGCGCTCCCGGTACGCGGTGGCGATCCGGGTGTCGACCAGGCAGCCGGGGCCGCCACGCAGCCCCAGCGCGGCGAGCGAGACCCGGGTGTCCCGCGCCCGGAGCACGGCGTCGTTGTGCCGGGTCAGGTCGTCCAGCTCGGCGCTGATCGACTGGCTCATCACGGTGTTGACGACCTTGGCCATCGCGCTCGACAGCAGCGGCGGGTCCGCCGGATCGCACGCGACGGCGTCGGTTTCGCCTTCGCCGGTGGGCACGACGTAGAGCAGCAGCCGCCGGACGTCGACGTTCGACCGGCGCTCGAAGATCTCGCGCAGCGCCGGGCGCAGCGGCTTGTTGAGCAGCACCCCGCCGTCGGTCAGCCAGTGCGACCGGGTCAGCTCGGTGTACGGCGTCATGTCGGGGTGCAGCCGGTCGGTGCCGTCGGTGCCGATCGGCATCCGGGACAGCTCGAAGGCGCCGGGGAACGACGCGGTGGAGCGGGCGGCCAGCGCGAGCGGCCCCTCCACCCCGACGGTCCACAGTGGACCACAGAACCGGAAGAGCATCCGGTGTTCGGTGTCCCGCACCAGGTTGCCGAGCGCGTCGTCGAACCGGGTGGTCTCGCCGTCGATCATGGTGCCGGTGAGCAGCACGGTGATGTCGGGGTCGTCGACGGGCGGGGTCCCTCCGGCGGTGATCTGCCGCAGCGCCCGTTCGACGTCGCCGAGCAGCACCCGGTCCCCGTCGAGCACCGACCGCGGCTGCGCCTCCTTGGCGTCCCGCACGAGGTTTTCCAGCGAACCGGTGGTGATCCAGGTGTCCCGGAGCACCTGCGGCGTCGACCGGAAGGCCTCGGCCAGCCCGAGACAGGCGGCGTTGATGCCACCGGCGCTGGTCCCGGTCAGGACGTCGATCGAGACGCTCGCCCGCAGGACGTCCAGCAGCCGGCGGTAGAGCCCACCGCTCGCGGCACGCGACTCGGTCAGCAGCTGCGACGTCTCGGTGGCGACCCCGCCCATCCAGATGGCCAGGCTGGCCCCGCCGACCATGGTCATCGCGAGCCGGATTTCCTGCTGCCACGGTTCCACGGTCTCGGCCATGGGAGTCTCCCGTCTTCCCGACGCAGAGTAGAGGCGAAGGGTGACCCCGGGGATACGTCCGCGGGTACGGCCGTTCGGGTGGATTTGTTCACCCGCTCAGCCGCCCGCGGTCACGACCGACACCCCGCGACGCTCTCAGCCATGGCCGCGTCCCTCGAGCCGGCTACGAGCGGGCGGCTCGGCCGGAAAACTGTCGGCGTGGGCGGCGAAGCACCGGGCGCAGGTCGCCGAGGCGCGGCGGGCGTTCGACTTCGCCTAAGCCGCCAGGTGTTCCAGGATCAGGACCTGTGCCTCGCCGACCGCGAAGCCCAGCACCGCGCCCGTGGCGATCAGGATCCACTCGTCCTGCTCGAAGGCCGGCCGCAGGAGCCGCTCGAACTCCCTCGGGGACAGCTCCTTCATCTTCGACACCAGCACGTTGCGGATGTCCATCGCGTCCGTCGCGTAGTCCTCGATGTACCGCATCGTCTCCGGCAGGCGGGACATGATCTGCGACGCAATCGCCAGCTTCATGTCCTGGTACTTCCGGCTGCCGACCGCGAACACCAGCAGCGGCTTCGCCACGCTGCCCAGCTCGCGGTCGAGCTGCCGCTGGATCAGCGCCAGCACGCGGTCCGACAGCGGCCCGTTCAGGATCGCCTCGATCACGTTGTGCGGGGTGATGATCTCCTTCGCGATCAACGACCCGTAGGCCTCCGCGACCTCCGCGCGCCGCTTCAGGAACAGGCCTTGCCACTGCACCCCGAAGTACCGGTGGGGCTCGATCGGGTAGAAGATCATCCGCAGCGCCAGCCAGTCGGTGAACCAGCCGGTGAACAGGCCGAACACCGGCATGATCGGCGGGAACTTGAACAGCACCCACGCCACCATCTGGACCACGCCGATCGCGCCGCCGAAGACCAGGCCGGAGCGGGCGATGAACTTGAACTCCTTCGCGCCCGCCTCCTGGAAGATCCGGTTCAGCAGGCGCTTGTCCTTGACCAGGCTGGTGACCACCATGCCCTTCAGGTCGAACACGCTGTCCACATCGGACTTGATCAGGTCGAGCACGGCCGCGACCATCCGCGGCGACTCGTGCTGGACGCGCTCGATCACCAGCCGCTGCACCCGGACCGGCAGGGACTCCCACAGCCCCGGCTGGTAGTGCCCGGCCACCTCGCGGACGATGTCCTCGACGCCCGCCAGCAGTGGCTTCTCGATCTCCTGGGCGATCCGGGACGCGTCCAGCCGCGCCACCACCTCGGCCGGCTTGATCAGCTGCTCGGTCATCGTGTCGCAGGCGATGCTCGCCATCCGCGCCGCCCGCTTCGGCACGATGCCCTGCCAGCCGAGGAACGGCTTGACGCCGATGAACTCCACCGGCTGGAACATCATCCGGATCGCGACGAGCTTCGTGCCGTAGCCGATCAGCGCCGCGACGACCGGGATCGAGACGTAGAGGGGCCAGTGCCGGGCGAAGTCGCCGACGATGCCGGCGAAGAAGGCCCCCATCCCGCTAACCGAAGCTCGGGTCGCAGGCCTGCCAGAACTGGGCACCCAGCCGCGAGACGTGGATCGTCCGGCGGACGAACTTCGCGCGCCGGACGTGCTTCTCCGCCTCGCGCACCGTCTCGTCGGTCAGCAGGATCTCGTACTGCGTTTCCAGCGACGGCACCTCTTCGTCGAGGTCGACCAGGCCGAGCCCGATCAGCCGGGTGACGTAGCCGGGCACCTGGTCGGGCAGAGACACCCCGGCCGCCTTGCCGACCGTCGAGGCGTTGCGCAGCACGACCCGGCCGGCACCGCCGAGGCCGGTCCGTTCGACGACGTCGATGGCGGGGAACGGCGAGCCGTCCGACAGCGCGGACAGGATCCGTGCCTCGTCCGGCGTCAGCTGGCGCAGGATGATCGCGTAGAAGTACTCGCGGGCGCGCTCGCGGCCGAAGCCGATGGAGTGGTTGAGCAGCTCGGCCATCGCCGCGCGCAGCGGCTCGGCGTGGTTGTCGCGCACCGGCACGAGCGTGACGGCGGCTTCGACCTTGCCGGGCACCGCGGGACGGTGCATCGCCGACGCCGCGGTGAGCGCCGCGTGGTACGGGTCGTCGACCTCGTCGAGCCGGCGGCGCAGCTCGGTCAGCAGCTGGCGCTCGACCTCGCGCACGCCGCGTTCGGCGGTCTCGACACCGGGGAGCTTGCGGCCGAGCGCGATGCCGGTGCGCGCGGCCCAACCCGCCAGCTGCCCGGCGCGCCGGGCCAGGTCGGCCACGTCGTCGGCGGCACCCCGGCCGTTCGGTCGCTCTGCGTTCACCGGCGGACTCCCCTCTGCTTACGCGGTGATGCTACCTGCGGGTAGGCCGAATGGAGGTGTGACGTACGTGTTCAATTCAGGGTATGAGTCCGACGCGCTGGGGCCCGCCGATCGACGTCCTCCCGTACTTCTCCAAAGAGGAACAGGCGCTGATGACGCTGCTCGGCGCGCTCACCGACGAAGACTGGACGCGGCCGACGATGTGCGCGGGCTGGACGGTCAAGGACGTCGCCGCCCACCTGCTGGGCGACAAGGTCGGCCGGCTGTCCCGCGGCCGCGACGGTCACCCGTCCGAGGGCCCCCGTCCGGGTGAGGCGTTTCCCCGGTTCATCGACCGGATCAACGAAGAGTGGGTCGTCGCGTGCCGGCGGCTCTCGACGGACGTCCTGATGACGATGCTGTACGAGTTCATGGGCCAGACCACCGAGTACTGGGCGCAGCTCGACCTCGACGAGCTCGGCATCCCGGTGAGCTGGGCCGGTGACGAGCCCGCGCCGCGCTGGCTGGACGCCGCCCGCGACTACTCGGAATTCTGGGTGCACCACGTCCAGATCCGCGAGGCACTCGAGCACACGCCGCTGGAGGCGGAGTACGCCGAGCCGATCGCGGACACGTTCGTCCGGGCGCTGCCGCACACGCTGCGTGACGTCGAGGCCCGGGTCGGCAAGCAGGTCGGCTACACCGTGACCGGCCAAGGCAAGTGGCACGCGCGCCGCGAGCGCGACGGCTGGGTGCTGGACCGCGGCGCACCGACGTCCCGCACCCCGCTGGCCACCGTGACGACGGACCTGGACACGTTCTGGCGGCTCTGCACCCGCAACGCCTCGAGTACCGAAGGCGTCCGGACGACCGGCGACGAAAACGTTTGCGCGACCATGCTCGGGATGACCTCGATCATCGTCTAGCGGCGCCGCGCCTGCTTCCGCAGCTGCAGGATCCGCGCCCCGCCGATCAGCGCGACCAGCGCCGCGCCGCCGATCGCCGAGAACAGCATCGCGATGGCCAGCGGCAGGCTGCCTTCGGCGCCGAAGAAGTGCACGGTCACCGAGTCCAGGTTCTGCAGGATGAAGATCAGCAGCACGACCAGGACCAGCAGGCCGGCGATGACCGCGACCCAGGTGCCGCTGATCCGCGTCGGCCGCGCCCTCTTGGTGGCGGGCCTGCTGGGTGCCGGGCGCACCGGCGCGACCTCGTCGGCGCCGGGCCGGACGTCACCCGCCCGCAGCTCGGCGGGTTCCAGGGCGCCCTCGGGCACCTCGGGCCCGCCCGGCTCGCGGCGGCCGGAGTCGCCGCTCCTGGGGAGGTCGTGACTGGTGGGACCGGTGGGGCGGTCGGCCGCGCCCCCGCGCGCGTGCGTCATGAGCCCAGTGTCCGTCGGGCGCGCGGGGTGCGCTCCTTCAAACCCCCTAACGGGCGAAACCGTCCACCTCCCGCAGGACGCGCAGCGTGTTCCTCCCGGCCAGTTTCGCGCAGTCGTCCTCACTCCACCCGCGCTCGAGCAGCGCGGCGAACAGCACCGGGTACTTGGACGTGTCCTCCAGGCCCTCCGGCAGCGAGCCGACGCCGTCGTAGTCGCCGCCGAGGCCGATGTGGTCGATGCCGGCGACCTCGCGGGCGTGCTCGACGTGCGCGACGACGTCCTCCACGGTCGCCGTCGGCTTCGGCGGGCCGTCCCATTCCTTGACGAACTTCCCGCGCAGGCCCAGGTTCCGGTACTCCAGGCCGACCTCGGCCATCGCGGCCTCGAGCCGTTCGTTCCAGGCGGCGACCTTCGGCGAGACGAACGCGGGCACGAAGGTGATCATCGCGACGCCGCCGTTGCCGGGCAGCTTCGCCAGGACGTCGTCGGGGATGTTGCGGGGGTGGTCGTTCACCGCGATGCAGGAAGAGTGGCTGAAGATCACCGGCACCGAGCTGACCTCGATCGCCGCCCGCATCGTCGAGGGCGCGACGTGCGACAGGTCGACCATCATCCCGATCTTGTTCATCTCGCGCACGATGTCGCGGCCGAACTCGGTGAGCCCGCCGTGGGCCGGCTCGTCGGTGCCCGCGTCGGCCCAGGTGGTGTTGAAGTTGTGCGTCAGCGTCATGTACCGGACGCCGAGCCGGCGCAGGATCCGCAGCACGCCGATCGACTCGGCGATGCTGTGCCCGCCCTCGGCGCCGAGCAGCGAGGCGATCCGCCCGTCGGCGAACGCGGCCTCGGCCTCGTCCGCGGTGGTGACCAGCCGCAGCCGGTCCGGATAGCGCTCGACCAGCTGGTGGACGACTTCCACCTGCTCCAGGACGGCGGTCACGGCACTGTGGCCTTCGAACTCACAGGGCACGTACACCGACCAGAACTGCATGCCGAGCTTCCCGTCGGCGAGCTTCGGGAAGTCGGTGTGCAACGCGGGCTGCCGCACGGTCAGGTCGAGGGACGCGGCCGCTTCGACCGGGTTCGGGCCACCGTGCTGCCGCAGCTCCCACGGCAGGTCGTTGTGCCCGTCGGCGAGGATGACGGCGTCCAGCAGTTTGGTAGCACGCTGTAGTGCCTCGTTAGTCATCGGCCGATCGTAGGGACGGCCGGTATACGGTTCATACAAACGGGCTGACATCTTTCCCGGAAGAAGTAATCCGGCGAGGTGTTGCGGTAAAATACCTCCCGTGGAGACCGACGACGACGAGATCGTCACCTGGTGGGGCCTGGTCATCGAGGGCTACCTGGCCACCCAGGACAGGCTGATGGGCGAGATCGCCGACCGCTTCGGACTCGCGCCGGCGTCGTTCGACATCCTCCTGCGGCTCGTCCGCTCGCCCGACCACCGGATGCCGATGACCCGCCTGGCCACCGAGGCGGCGCTGTCCAGCGGCGGGTTCACGAAGGTGGCGGACCGCCTGGTCGCGGCCGACCTGATCTGCCGGATCCCCAGCCCCGACGACCGCCGCGTCACGTTCGCGTCGCTGACCGAGCACGGGCTGGACGTGGCGAACAAGGCCCGCGCGGCCGCCGCGGACATCCTGCGGCGGATCGTGCTGACCCCGCTCGGTGAGGACGCCCCGGCACTCGCCGAAGCGATGCGGACACTGCGCGCGTTCAACGCCGACCGTTGAAAAAGTCGAGGTCACGTCCGGTGCGGGTGACGGCGCACCATGAGAACCATGCTGACCGAATCGACCATCACGACGATGCTTCCGGTGACCGACAGTGAACGCGCCGGCCACTTCTACGCGGACTCCCTCGGCCTGAAGCAGACGGGGAAGGGCGAAGACGGAACCCTCTACTTCTCGGCGGCCGGCGGCGCCATCGGGCTCCGGCCGATGCCGGAGGGCTCGCAGAGCGACAACACGGCACTGAGCTTCGAAGTCGGCGACCTGCCCGCCGAAGTCAAAGCCCTGGAGGACCGCGGCGTGCGGTTCCAGGACTTCGAGATGGAAGGACTGAAGACGGTCGACCACATCGCCCAGCTGGGCAACGAGCGGGCGGCCTGGTTCAACGACTCCGAAGGCAACGTGCTCTGCCTGCACGAGATCATGGGCTGACCTCCCTGGGGGCGCGGGGGCGCCGCCCGGTTCGGCGCCCCCGCGTTCGACCCCACCGGGTGTGATGCCCCGGGGAGGTTGGTCAGCTCGTCCATTGTGGACGGAACAACCTCTCCGGAAGCCGGTTACATCGAACGCCACGGGTAGGTCACGAAGTGCCCGTCGATCACGGGCTGGGCACCGTCCGCAGCGCGTCGCGGACCTGCTCGCGGATGACGTTCCGGCGGATCTTGCCGGTCGCCGTCTTCGGCAGTTCCGCCAGTTCGACCACCCCGCGAGGCCGCTTGAACGCCGCGAGCCCCTCGCGGCAGAACTCGATCAGCTCCGCCGGATCGACCGCGAAGCCGGGCGCGGCGACCACGCACGCGACGGGCTTGTCGATCCCGTCGGCGTCCGGCGCGGCGACCACCGCGACCTCGGCCACCGCCGGGTGCTGCCGCAGCCGTTCCTCCACTTCGGACGGTGACACCCAGATGCCGCCCGCCTTCAGCATGTCGCCGAACCGGCCCAGGCAGCTGTACGTCCCGTCCTCGTTCCGGACGTAGCTGTCGCCGGTCCGCAGCCACTGGCCCTGGAAGACGAGCTTCGTCGCGTCGTAGCGGGCCCAGTAGCCGGTCGCCGTCGACGGCCCGGCCACGAACAGCTCGCCCGGCTTCCCGGCGGCGTCGATCACCGAACCGGCTTCGTCGCGCAGCTGCACGGAATACCCCGGCACCGGGACGCCGGTGCTGCCCGGCCGCACCGAACCGGGCTGGTTCGACAGGAAGATGTGCAGTGCCTCGGTCGACCCGATGCCGTCGAGGATCTCCAGCCCGAAGCGGGCGCGGAACCGCTCGAACAGCGAAGCGGGCAACGGCTCGCCGGCCGAAACCGCGTACCGCACCGAAGCGAACGAGTCGTCCGGGACGTCACTGGCGAGCAACGCCGCGTAGAACGTCGGGACCGCGAAGAACAGGGACGGCTGCTCTTCGCGGGCGCGTTTCGCGAACAATGCGGGAGTCGGCCGCGAAGGCTCGAGCAGCGTCGTGCCGCCCGCGCCGAGCGGGAAGAAGCACGAATTCCCCAGCCCGTAGGCGAAGAACAGCTTGGGCACCGACAGGAACCGGTCCGCCGACGTCGTCCCCAGCACCCTGCGGGCGTAGGTCTCGCAGACCGCGCGGACGCTCGCGTGCCGGTGCATCGCGCCCTTCGGCTGTCCCGTCGTGCCCGAGGTGTACAGCCACAGCGCAGGCGAGTCTTCCCACGTCCGTCCACTCGGGACCGGGCCGGCCAGCGACGGCCAGTCGTGCGTCCGGGCGCCGAACCCGGCCGCGTCGCACCGGTCGAGCACGACGTCGGTGACCTCGGGAGCGAGCGCCAACGCCGTCTGGGCCTGCTCCGCGAACTCCCCGGACACGCACAGCACGCGCGCCCGCGAGTCGGCCAGCACCTGGCCCAGCTCCGGCCCGGTGACCATGGTCGACACCGGCACGGCGACCGCGCCGGCCAGCATCGCGCCCAGGATGCCGGTGAGCAGCTCGACGTCGTCGACCATGCAGAACATGACCCGCTCTTCGGGCCGCACACCGAGTCCGGCGAGCCCGCCGGCGACGCGTCGGGACTCCTCCGCGAGCTCGGCGTAGGTGAGCGACCGGCGGGGCGACACGACCGCGGTCGCGTCCGGGTGACCGGCGTGCAGCAGGTACTCCGCGGCATTGAACCCTGTCGCCACCAGGCCTCCTACGTGAGGTACACGTACTCGTAGTCGATGGGCTTGCCGTTGATGCCCTGCCGCGGCGGCGCGACCCAGCTCGCGATCTTCCCCCGCTCGTACACCGGGTGCATCAGCGAACGGACGAACGTGAGGTCTTCGGTCGTGGGCAGCCACTTGCGTTTGCCCGCCTCCCAGGTCGCCTCGTCGACGATGGTGCCGTCGGGAGTGACGTGGTGGCCGGAGTTTATGCCCACTTCGCGGTTGAAGCCAGGGTGCGGCAGGCGGAACGCGTGATCGATCCCGGCGTCGGCGAGGATCTTGTTCCAGCGTTTCACGCCGGTCTGGCAGTCGGCCACGTATTCGCTGCGCAGGTCGAGGTTGAGCAGCAGGATCGCCTGCAGCTCCTCGGTGGTCCAGGTGCCGTCGCCGTTCGGCCGCTCCAGCGTGCGGGCGTCCTCGGTGAGCTTGTGGTCGTCCTTGCGGCGGGTCTCCTGCCAGCGGCCCTTGAGCCCGGCGGTGTAGTAGTTCGCCGCGTTCGTCGACGTCTCGCTGCCGAACAGGTCCAGCGAGACCGTGTAGTGGAAGTTGATGTACTTCTGGATGACGTCCAGCGGGATGCCGCCGTGCGGGCCGATGTCGTACGTGTCGTGCTCGCGGATCAGCTCGGCGCTGCGGGTCACCACGCGGTCGACGCCGGTGGTGCCGACCATCATGTGGTGCGCCTCTTCTTTGAGCATGAACTCGCAGGTGCGCGAGAGCGGGTCGAAGGAGGACTCCTTGAGCGTGCCGAGCTGGTACTTCCCGTCGCGGTCGGTGAAGTAGGTGAACATGTAGAACGCCAGCCAGTCGGCGGTTTCTTCGTTGAACGCACCGAGGATGCGGGGCGCGTCCGGGCTACCCGAGTTGCGCAGCAGCAGCCCTTCGGCCTCGTCGCGGCCTTCGCGGCCGAAGTAGGCGTGCAGCAGGTACACCATCGCCCACAGGTGACGGCCTTCTTCGACGTTGACCTGGAAGAGGTTCCGCAGGTCATAGAGGCTCGGCGCGGTCAGGCCGAGGAGTTTCTGCTGCTCGACCGACGCCGGTTCGGTGTCGCCCTGGATGACGATCAGCCGCTGCAGGTCGGCGCGGTACTCGCCGGGCACCTGCTGCCAGACCGGCTCGCCCTTGTGCTCCCCGAAGGCGATCCGCCGGTCCGGGTCGCGCTCGGCGAGGAAGATGCCCCAGCGGTAGTCCGGGACGTTGACGTGGTCGAAGTGCGCCCAGCCTTCGCGACCCACGCTGACCGCCGTGCGCAGGTAGACCCCCTGCGTCTCCAGCGTCGGCCCCATCTCGCCCCACCAGTGCATGAACTTCGGCTGCCAGCCTTCCAGCGCGCGCTGGAGCCTGCGGTCTTCGGAGAGGTTGACGTTGTTGGGGATCTTGGCGTCGTAGTCGATCTTCTCGGGCATCTAGACCCGCTTCCTGTCGAAGACGGCCTTCTGTCCCGTACCGTAGCGGCGCAGCGCGCCTTCCGGCCCGGACGCGTTCGGCCTGGTGAAAATCCAGTTCTGCCAAGCCGCCAGCCGGCCGAAGATCTTGGTCTCGATGGTCTCGGGGCCGACGAACCGGTGGTTGGCCTCCATCCCGGTGAGCGCGTCCGGGGAGAGCGATGCCCGGCCTTCGAGGGCGATCCGGATCTCGTCCTCCCAGTCGAGGTCGTCCGGGGCGTCGGTGACCAGGCCGAGCTCCAGGGCTTCGGCCGGGCTCAGCTCGCGGTTCTTCTCGCGGGCGAGCCAGGCGAGGTGGTCGTCGTCGCCGTAGAAACGGGCTTGCAGGCGGGTCAAGCCGTTGCCCATCGGGAAGGCGCCGAAGTTGGCGTCGGTCAGCTCGATCGACGCGCGTTCTTCGGAAGCTTCGTCGTCGATCGGCGGGCCGTCCAGGATGTACTGGCGGTCCGCGGCGAGCGCGATTTCCAGCAGCGCGCCGGTGAAGCAGCTGCCCGGTTCGATGAGCGCGATCAGGCTGCGGCTGGTGACGTCGAGGCGTTTCAGCGTCCGCTTGAAGTAGTGCGTGATTTCGTTGGCCAGCCAGTCCTTCTGCCCCAGTACGGCCTCTTCGTGCGCGCGCACCTTCGCCGGGTCGCCCTGCGTCCGCAGGATCCACGTCCCGGCTTCGACCTCGTTGGTGCGCAGCCGCAGGATGGCGTCGTCGAGCTCGCGGGTCATGGCGAGGAACCACCCGCGCGCACCTTCTTCGTGCAGGTCACCGGGGTCGTTCTCGGGCCCCTTGACGGTGATCGTGGCCTGGTCCTTCTCGACCGCGATGTCGACATAGCGATGTTCGAGAGGGGTCAGCTCGATGCCGTGGTCCGCCTGCTTGCCGGATTCGCGCGCGAGTGCCCGGGCCTTTTCGAGGACTTTCTCGCGGAAGTCCTGGCGGGGCACCAGTTCGTCGACCAGGCGCCAGTCGACCGCCGTCTTGCCCTTGACGCCGTCCGGGCGCGTGGCGAAGACGTCGGCGAGGTCCCGGCGCACGCGGCGCTTGTCGACGACCCGGGTGAGGCCGCCGGTGCCGGGCAGCACGCCGAGCAGCGGCACCTCCGGCAGCGCGACGGTCGAGGAGTTGTCGTCGATCAGGAAGATCTTTTCGCAGGCCAGCGCGATTTCGTAGCCGCCGCCGGCGCAGGTCCCGTTCACCGCGGCCACGTAGACCTGCCCGGAGTGCTCGGTGGCGTCCTCCATGCCGTTGCGGGTTTCGTTGGTGAACTTGCAGAAGTTCACCTTCCAGTGGTGCTCGGACGCGGCGAGCATGCGGATGTTCGCGCCGGCGCAGAAGACCTTCTCCTTGGCGCTGGTCACGATGACCACCCGGACCTCGGGGTGTTCGAACCGCAGCCGCTGAGTGGCGTCGTACAGCTCGATGTCGACGCCGAGGTCGTAGGAGTTGAGCTTGAGCTCGTAGCCCGGGACGAGCCCACCCTGCTCGTCGACGTCCAGCTCCAGCCAGGCCACCTCCCCGTCGACCCGCAGCCGCCAGTGGCGGTACTCGTCCGGACGGCGGTCGAAGGCAACCGGTGTGGTGGTGGTCACTCCCCGATTGTCTACATGAGTCAGACGGAGGTCAATGTTGTGTAGAAAGTTGATCTCGGGTGGTCACCCGGTTGAGCGTGGCCCAGGCCCAGACCAGGAATGTCCACAGTGCCAGCCCGGCGGCAGCGTCGGTGAAAATCGTCGCGAACCAGAAGGCGGGAATCTGCGGGACGCCGGTCAGGAAGTGACCGAGCGTGACCATCCCGGCCAGCGAGTAGACCAAGAGGAACGCCAACGCCCGGTGGTACCGGCCCTGCGTGTACGCGCGGTAGCCGAGCCAGCCGAACGACGTCAGCAGCACCCAGACGACGGCGACGGTGCTGCCGCCGACGAGCGGGGAGACGCCCTGGAGCTGCGGGTAGTCCGCGTACCGGAGGGTGTTGTGCGTGTAGTGGATCGCCGTGCTGAGCAGCGAGAAGCCGAGGATCACCCGAAGTGGCAGCAGTCCCTTGTCCATCACGGGCCCCCGATTTGATAGATCGCTCTAGCGACGGTAGCGCCCGCCGGTCGTGCGTGGCAAGCCGGGTGCTGACCCGGCTTGCCACGCACGAGGGGTCAGGCGAAGTCGATGCGGTGCTGCGCGACCGGGTAGCCGGCCTTCGCGAAGGCCTTGGCCATCGGGACGTTGCCGACGTCGGTGCCCGCGACGATCCGGTCCGCGCCGTACGCGACGAGGTCGTGCGTGGCCTCGACCAGCAGGTCGTAGGCGTACCCGTGGCCCCGCTGCTCCGGCACTACGGCGACGTAGCCCACCACCGGGTCGTAGACGTTGCGGGTCGGCAGGGTCAGGCCGACCAGCTCGCCTTCGGGTGTGTACGCCAGCCGCCACCACTCTCGCGGCCCCGGCATCCACTTCATGATGTCGAGGTCCTCCTGCGCGGCCGCGTCGATGCCGCGCTCCTCGACGGTCTTCCGGACGTGGGCGTCGAGGCTGCCGGCGTGCACGCGCTTGAAGACCTCGAGGACGACGTCGTCGTCCGGCTCGGGCCGGAACTCGAGCCGGCCGGGCTTCTCCGGCAGGCCGTTCTCCGGCGTCCAGCGGAAGCGGTAGCGCTCGACGAGCTTCCGGTAGCCCGCCTTCTCGGCCGCTTCGGCCCGGCCGTTCACTTCGCGTGCGACGTCCGGATCGTCCCGCCAGGCCGGGGGCGTGTGCAGCGCGTACTCCGCGCGCAGTGGCGCGGTCTTCAGCAGCTCGACGGCGGCGTCGAAGTCGGTGAAGTCGAACCAGTCGAGGGCGACCGGATCTTCGTCGCCGGCCTTGGCCCACCAGGCGGCGCGGGCCACGACGACGCCTTCGCGCAGCGCGACCCAGGTGCGCCCAGGCGGGTACTCGCCCCTCTTCGCCATCTCGGCGAAGTCGTCGCCGAGCAGCTTGCGGCCGACGAGACCGCGGTCGGGCAGGGAGGTGAACAGTGCTTCTTCGCCCGCTTCGAGCGGGCGGATGACCAGTTCGGTCACGGTGGTCCTTCCAGGAGTACGCGCCCCCGGTCAGACAGCCGGCACCCTCGCTGCGAGGTGGGAGCGCGTGATCGGTTGCGTGATCATCGGTCCCACCTCCTTTCGCTGTTCAAGGTGCCGTCACGAGACCTTAGGGGACGTGCCCGCGGTGCTCAACGGATTTTCTGGAGCACCACGCGCGTGCTCAGCCGCGGCTCGGCGTAGGAGTGCGATGCCTCCAGGACGTACTCGCCCGCGATGTGCCGCCAGCCCTCGCTCCAGACCTCGGCCGCTCGCGGGGGGACGGCGATGTCGGCCTCCACGGCTTCGCCGGGCCGGGCTTCGACGCTCGCGAACCCGGCCAGCCAGCGGTGGGGCCGGTCGCCGCGTTCGGTCGGGACCAGGTAGAGCTGGATGACTTCGCGCCCCTTGCGCGTGCCCGTGTTGCGGATGCGCACCCGGACGCGCGCGCCGCCTTCCTCGTCCGGGTAGGCGTCGAGTTCTTCGTACTTCCAGGTCGTGTAGCCCTGGCCGTGGCCGAACCAGTACGCGGGTTGCCGGTCAGTGCGGGCCCAAGCGCCGTAGCCGATGTACACGCCTTCGCCGTACTCGAGCGCGCCGCCTTCCGGCGTCACGTCGGTGACCGGCGCGTCTTCGAGCTTCGCCGGCCAGGTCGTCGGCAGGCGGCCGCCGGGCTCTTCGCGGCCGAAGAGGACGTCGGCGAGGGCGTCGCCGCCGGCCTGGCCGGGGAACCAGGTGAGCAGCACCGCGGCGACGTCCTCGCGCCACGGCATCTCCACCGGGGAGCCGGCGTTGACCACCACGACGGTGTTGCGGTTCGCTTCGGCGACGCGCGCGACGAGTTCGTCCTGGCGGCCGGGCAGGGCGAGGGAAGTCCGGTCGAAGCCTTCGCTTTCGACCTCGGCGGTCGTCCCGACCACGACGACGGCGACCTCCGACTTCGCCGCCAGTGCCACGGCTTCGTCCAGGCTCGCGTCCGGGTCGAGCACCGGGCCGCGGTGGCCGAGCGCGAAGGTGACCCAGGCGAAGGTGCCCCGGGCGAACTCCGCCATCTCCGACGGGATCCAGTAGGTCAGGCTGACGTCGACCGGCTCGCCCGCGGCCAGCTCGATCTCCCGCCGCTGCTCGTGGACCTGCATGACGGACGTGAAGATGTCCCCGCCCTCGGGCAGGTTCACGCCGTCGAAGAGGGTCTGGCCGGCGACGGTGAGGCGCAGGTCGCCGGGACCGGTGATGCCGAAGGTGTGCGTGCCACTGGTTTCCGGGAGGAACGAGCCGGCGATCTCGACCGAGGCGAGCGTGCCGACGTCGAGGCCGGCCGGCAGTTCGCCGATCCAGTCGATCCTGGCTTGGCGCAAGGAGAATTCCGCCAGTTCGGTGCCGTCGGCGGCGCGGGCCGTCGCACGGAGCCCGAAATTGTCGGTGGCGGCCGGTAACGTCGTTCGCGGATCGGCACCGGGGGCGTAAGCGAGCTCGGTGCCCGGGGGAACGGCCGCTTTCAGGCCGTCGAGAGGGGATATGACATGGTCGGGGAACACGGTGGCACTGCCACCACCGAGGATCTTCGGGTCCGCGGCGAGCGCGCCGATGAGCGCGATGCTCTGCGGCTCCTGCAGGGGCAGCAGGCCGGTTTCGTTGCGCAGCAGCACGAACGACCGGTGCGCGACCTCGCGCGCGACCGCGTCGCCGTCCACATCGGACTCCTCCGGCGCGGGGCCGTCGCCGAGCGCGCCGGTCCGGTGGGCGAGCAGGAGCACGCGGCGCGCCATGGCGTCGACCACGGCTTCGTCGACTTCGCCGCCGCGAACGGCTTCGGCGAGCCGGTCGCCGAACACCGTACGGGGGCCGGGCATGGCCACGTCGAGGCCGCCGTTGGCGGAGGCGACGGTGTCGCGCGCGGCCAGCCAGTCGGAGACGACGAACCCGTCGAAGCCCCATTCGTCGCGCAGCACGCCGTTCACCAGCTCGGCGTGCTGGGTCATCGTGACGCCGTTGACGCTGTTGTAGGCGGCCATGATCCCCCACGGCTTCGCGCGCCGGACGATGAGCTCGAACGGCGCGAGGTAGAGCTCGCGCAGCGCGCGTTCGCCGACGCGCACGTCGACGGTGAAGCGTTCGGTCTCGAAGTCGTTGGCGACGAAGTGCTTGACCGTGACGGCGACCCCGCCGTCCTGCACGCCGGTGACGTAGCCGGCACCGATCATCCCGGTGAGGAGGGGGTCTTCGGAGTAGCACTCGAAGTGCCGGCCGCCCAGCGGCGAGCGGTGGAGGTTGACCGTCGGGGCGAGCAGCACGTGCACGCCCTTGCGCCGCGCTTCCTGCGCGAGCAGGCGGCCGGCTTCGACCGCCAGGCGCGGGTCCCAGCTCGCGGCGAGCGCGGTCGGGCTGGGCAGGGTCACCGAGGGGTCGTCCGGGCTCCAGTGCGTTCCGCGGACGCCGACCGGGCCGTCGGAGAGCACCAGCGAAGCGAGCCCGATCCGCGGCAGCGCGGGAAGGGACCAGACGTCCTGGCCGGCGAGCAGGCTCGCCTTGGCGTCCAGGTCGAGTTCGGCCAGCAGCGCGTCGACGTCGAAGCTCATGCCCATCCTCCGCGATCGGTCCTGCCGACACCCTACCTGGCGATGAGTAGTGAACGTTATATTTCCGTGACACTTTCTGCCGTAGGCTCGGGATCATGACCCGGGCCAGAGGCGCCGACCGCCGAGCCGGCATCGTCCGAGCGGCGTTCGAGGTGATCGCCGAGCGCGGCTACCGAGGCACGTCCTTGGCCGCGGTGGCCGAGCGCGTCGGGCTCACGCAGCAGGGGCTGATGCACTACTTCCCCACCAAGGAAGACCTGCTGACGGCGGTGCTGGAGACCCGCGACGAGTGGGACCTGCTGCACTTCGGCCACGCCCCGGCGGGCGACCCGTCGTCGATGACGGTCAACCAGCTGGCGGACCTGGTCGACTACAACGCCACCCGCCCGGGCATCGTACAGACGTACACGGTGCTTTCGGCGGACAGCGTCACGGAAGACCACCCGGCCCGGAAGTACTTCCAGGACCGCTACACCCGGGTCCGCGCGGGCATGACGCAGATGCTGGAGCGCCACCGCGACGAGCTGCCACCGGGAACGACACCGGAGCAGCTGGCCCCGCTGGCGATCGCGATCCTCGACGGCCTGCAGCTGCAGTGGCTCCTGGACCCGGCGGAGGTCGACATGCCGGCCGGGTTCCGCACGTTACTGAGCCTGCTCGGCGTGAAGCCGGACTGAAGGCTCAGCGGGTCGCGCCGGGGCCGGCCAGCACGTCGATGTCGTTGGCGTGCATCGGCTCGCCGCAGTGGGCGCAGCGCAGGTCGACGCTGCTGATTTCGCCGCACGCGTGGTGGCGGTAGAGCACCGGCGGCCCCGGCTCGCCCGCCAGCCACTTGTCGCCCCAGCGGGTCATCACCATCAGCATGTCGACCAGCTCGGTGCCCTTCTCGGTCAGGACGTACTCGTAGCGCGGCCGTCGGTCGTACGGGCGGCGCTCGAGGACCTGCTGCTCGACCAGGTGGTTCAGCCGCTCGGTGAGCACCTTGCGCGAGATGCCCAGGTCCGCCTGCAGCTGCTCGAACCGGCTGAACCCGGCCCACACGTCCCGCAGGATCAGCGGCGACCAGGGTTCGCCGATGACGTCGAGCGTGCGCGCGATCGAGCACGCGGCCAGTTCGCTGAAGTTCGTGCGCTGCATGAGTCGAGTTTAGCACTCGGGGTTCCCTTAAGAAACTTTAGCTGCTACGGTTCCAGAGTCTCCTGAAGGAACTCAGAAGGGAATGCCACGATGAGCAAGGTCTTCAGCGCCCACGCCGTGTCGGTCGACGGCTACATCACCGGCCGCGGCGCCCGCCCCGGCCAGGGGCTCGGCGACGGCGGCACGCTCTTCGACTGGTACTCCGACGGGGACACCCGGAGCCAGGTCTTCGACTTCTTCCAGCTCAGCGAGCCGAGCGCCCGCGTCTTCGACTCCCTCGCCGGCCGGGTGGGCGCGATCGTGGCGGGGCGCAACACCTACGAAGACTCGGAACACTTCGGCGGCGGCAGCCCGCACCCGAACGCCCCGCTCTTCCTGGTCAGCCACCGGCCCGCGGCGGAGCTGACCGAGCGGCAGACACTCGTCGGCAACGTCGAAGACGCGATCGCGGCGGCCCGCGAGGCGGCCGGCGGCAAGGACGTCGGCCTGATGGGCGGCGGCGTGCTGACCTCGGCACTGCGGGCGGGCCTGGTCGACGAAATCGTCCTCCACCAGGTTCCGGTCCTGCTCGGCGGTGGCCGGTCATTCTTCCAGGAGCTGCCTTCGCACGTGCGGTTGAACCTGGTGGAGGCCGTGGCCGCGCCCAGTGTCACCCACCTCCACTACTCCGTCGCCTGAACCCCTACCCAGCAAGGAGCTCGCCATGCTCGACGCCGACGTCCGCAACATCCTCGCCACCACCGCGATCGGTCACCTCGCCACGGTCCTGCCCGACGGCGCGCCCCACTCGGTGCCGGTCTGGGTCGACCCGGAAGGCGACCGCATCGCCATCCTGACCGGCCCGGACTCGCGCAAGGCCCGCAACCTGCGCCGCGACCCGCGCGTCGCGCTCTCGCTGACCCCGCCGGACAACCCGTTCGAGCCGGTGATCATCCGCGGCCGGGTCGCCGAGTGGCTCGAGGGCGACGCCGCCTGGGAGATCGTGGACCGGATCGCGACCAAGTACCTCGGTCGCCCGTACCCGCGGGAGCAGCAGCGGGTGGTGGCGCTGATCGAGGTCGAGCGGCAGAGCGTGGGAATGGGCTGACGAATCGGGCTGCGGGGAGGCAACGCTCACCGCAACCGCGGCTGGGCCACCACGCCGCGCAGCCGCCGGAGCGTGCGCAGCGTCGTCTCCAGCTCCTCCAGCGGCACCTCGGCCGCCACGTCCTCGGCCCACGCGACCTGCGCCGCGCCCAGTTCCCGCATCGCCGCGCGCGCCCGCCGCGTCAGCGACAACAGCGGCGCCCGCGCGTCGGCGGGGTTCGGCAGGCGGTCCAGCATTCCGTTGCGCAGCAAACGGTTCACCGTCTCCTGCACGCTCTGGCGGCGCAGCCCGCGGCGGCGCGCCACTTCGGCGGCGGTCGCCGGGCCGTCCTCGAGGAAGCCGAGGACCTGCCACTGCGCCGCGGTCAGCCCGACCGGCTCGGTCAGCGCGTCGCCCGCGGCGAGGAAACCGCCGTTGCACGCGAAGACGGCGTCGATCACGCGGGTGAACGTCTCGGCTCGTGGCGACCGCATGCGTGCTAGTCTCGCACATCGACAGGTACCTGTCGAAATGGAGACGACCATGGACATGCCCCGCCTCGGCCCGGCGCACGACGCGCTGAAGGCGTTCGTCGGCGACTGGACCGGCACCGAGGAGCTCGCCGCCTCGCCGTGGGCGCCGGCCTCGACGGCGTCCGCCGACTGCGAATACCGGTTGGCCCTCAACGGTTTCGCCGTGGTCCAGCACTACCGGCAGCGCCGCGAAGACGGGTCGGAATTCCTCGGCCACAACGTCTTCACCGCCGATCCGGTCACCGGCGAGACGCTCTGGTACGGCTTCGACAGCTACGGCTACCCGCCCGAGTCGCCCGCTCGCGGCGGCTGGACCGGCGCGACGCTGACCCTGGAGAAGGTGACCGCGCGCGGGGTGGCGCGGCACCGGCTCACCCCGGACGGCGGGACGCTGACGCACGAGATCGACGTCCGGATGGGTGAAAACCCGGCGTACAGCCCGTTTTTGCGCGCGCGGTACACCCGGAAGGGCCAGTAGCGGGCCAGAAACTGTCGGACCCCCGGAGTACAGATGGAGGCGTGACCAGAACCGCCGACCCGCCCCCGCTGATCGGGGTCGAGAACATGAAGATGCCCGAGTGGGCCCGCGTCGACGAACGCGTGGCCGCCGCGGGCTTCGGCCAGGCCGTGCGCGCGCTGCCCACGGCGATCTCGGTCGTGCTGCGGCTGGCGTGGCGCACGTCGCCGCGGCTGACGCTGCTGGCTGCCGTCGTGCACGTCGTCTCCGGCTGCGTCACGGCGTTCGGGCTGCTCGCCACCGCGAACGTCTTCACGGCGCTGCTCGAACAAGGCCCGACGCCGGAACGGGTGCTGCAGTCGCTGCCGGCGATCGCGGTCGTCACCGGGTCGTACGCGGCGCGCGCACTGCTGGATGCGGCCGTCGCCGCGGTGGAAGGCGCGCTGCGGCCACGGGTCACCGCGGCGGCGGACGACGCGGTGACGGCCGCGGTGGTGCGCGTCGGGCTGATCGCGTTCGAGGACGCGGACTTCCGGGAGCTGGCCCGGCAGGGTGCGCGGTACGGGGTGCACGCCATCGAAACGAGCCTGCGGCGGCTGGCCGAGCTGACGTCGTCGGTGATCTCGCTGGCGGCGGCGATGATCACGGCCGGGCTGCTCAACCCGTGGCTGGCCCCGGTGCTGCTGCTCGCCGCGGCGGCCGACGGCTGGGCTGCCGCCCGCGTCGCGAAGCTGAACTACCGGCACTTCCTCGACACCGTCGGGCGCAACATCCGCAAGTCGGTCGTCGAAGAGGTCGCCACCTGGCGCTCGATGGCCCTCGAACGGCACGCCCTGACGCTGCAGGAGCCGTTGCTCGGCGAGTACCGGCGGATTTCGCGCAGCCTCACGCAGGAGGAGATCCGGCTGGCGCACCGGAGCAACCTGGTGCGCACCAGCGGGCGCGCGGCGGCGGGCTTCGGCACAGCGGTGGCGTACCTGGTGCTCGGCTGGCTGCTCTACACGGGCTCGATGGAGCTGGCGCTGGCCGGCACGGCGGTGCTGGCGATGCGCACGGCGTCCACGGCGTTGTCCAACACCATGCGGGCGGTCAACTCGCTGTACGAAGACTCCTTCTACATCGGCTTCTACCACCAGCTGCTCGCGGAGTCCCGGAAGCGGCAGCCGCCACCGACGTCGGTGGCGGCGCCCGCCGACCCGGCCGAGATCCGGCTGGAGGGCGTCACGTTCACCTACCCGGGCCGGGACAGCCCGGCGCTGCGGGACGTCTCGCTGACGATCCGGCGCGGCGAGGTGGTCGCGCTGGTCGGTGAAAACGGCTCGGGCAAGACCACCCTCGGCAAGCTGCTCACCGGGCTGTACCCGCCGGACGAGGGCACGGTCCGCTGGGACGAGGTCGACCTCGCGCACGCCGATCCGGCGTCGGTGCACGCGAACATCGCGGTGATCGCACAGGAGCCGGCGGAGTGGCCGATGACGGCGGCGAACAACATCACGGTCGGCCGCCTCGGCCGGCCCGACCCGGATCGGCAGGCGTGGCGCGAAGCCGTCGACTACTCGGGCGCGGACGAGGTGATCGGTTCCCTGCCCGCTGGGGAGGACACGGTCTTGTCGAAGAAGTTCGACGAGGGCCACGACCTGTCCGGCGGCCAGTGGCAACGGATGGGCATCGCCCGCGGCATCTACCGCGACGCCGCGGTCCTGGTGGCCGACGAGCCGACGGCGGCGCTCGACGCCCGCGCCGAAGCCCGCGTGTTCGCCGGGCTGCAGCACGCGAGCCGCTCGGGCCGCGGCCGCCGCACGACGGTCCTGGTGACGCACCGGCTGGCCAACATCCGCTCGGCCGACCGCATCCTGGTGCTGGAGAAGGGAAGACTGATCGAGGAAGGCACCCACGACGACCTGATCCGCGCGGGCGGCGTCTACCACGAGCTGTACGAGATCCAGGCCCGCGCCTACCGCAACGAAGCCCCCTGACCGGTCGCCCACCCGGCCAGCCCACGAACCCAGCCAGCCGGCCGGCGTACCGAGAAGGTCGGCCTGCGTACTCAACCGGTCGGCCAACGCACCCAGAGGGTCGGCCGCGCCCCTCGAGGGATCGGCCAGCGCACCCAACCAGCCGACCAACGCACCCGGAAGGTCGGCCGCACCCCTCCCGGGGTGGGCCAGCGCACCCAACCAGCCTGCCGGTGCACCCGGAAGGTCGGCCACGCCCCTCGCGGGGTCGGCCGGCGCGCTCAACCGGTCGGCCGGCGTACCTGGGAGGTCGGCCGCGCCCTCGCGGGTCGGCCCGAGCACAGGCGGTCGGCTCGCCCGGCCGACCTTCCGAGTACGCGAACCGACCCTCCAGGTACGTGGACCGACCCTCCAGGTACGCGAGTTCGCCTGCCCGGGGGTTCACGCCACTCGCGTGACTGGGCGCGGAACTCGCGTGATCAGGGGCGGATCTCGCGTGTCTGGAGGGGCATCTTGCGTGATTGGGCGGGCATCTCGCGGGGCCGGCGGGGCGGCACGGCTCAGGTGGCGAGGGTCAGTGAGCCGAGGTGGGAGAAGTGGGCGGCGATGCGGGAGCCTCGGCGGACGGGGACCGCGTCCGTCATGCCGCCGGTCAGGACCAGCCAGCCCGGCTCCAAAGCCAAGCCCCGGGCCGAAAGGGCGTTCGCCGCCAAGGCGAGGGCCTCCGCAGGGTGGCCTTGGACCGCCGCTCCCGTGGCCGTGTCGACTATCTGGCCGTCCACCTCCAGCAGGGCCGCCTCCAGCGACAAATCCAGCGAAGCAGGCGGGAGCCCCACCGGGCCGACGCTGAAGTACGCCGACGATCCGTTGTCCGCGATCGCGTCCGGCAGCGTGAACCGGTAGTCCGCGTACCGGCTGTCGATGACCTCGATGCCGCCGTACACGCGGTCGACCGCGGCCAGCGCCGTTGCCGCCGTCACGCCCGGGCCCGCCAAGCGGCGGCCCAGCACGAACACCAGCTCCGGCTCCGCGCGCGGGTGGATCAGCGAGGGCACCGGCACGCCCGCCGGCAGCACCATCGCGTCGGTCAGCCAGGCCAGCAGCGGCGCGTCGATGCCCATCCGCTCCTGCTTGGCCCGGGACGTCAGGCCCAGCTTCACCCCGATCACCGTCTCGCCGCGGGCCCGGCGCTGCCGCAAGGCCTCGTCCTGGATCGCGTACGCCGTGTCGACGTCGAGGTCCGGCCAGTCGGCCGAGAGCGGCGCGCGCTCCGAAACCGTCCCCAGCAGCGCAGCGGCCGCCTCACGCACGTTCACGATTCCTCCGGAGAAGACGCAGGAGCGAAGACCGCCGTGACGCTGCCGATCCCGGCGATCGTGGTGACGATCGTGTCGCCGGGCGACACCGGGATCGCCCGGGTCATCGACCCCGGCAGCACGACGTGGCCGGGTTCCAGGGTGACGCCCAGCGGCCCCACCGTGTTCGCCAGCCACACCAGCGAATTCAACGGCGAGCCGAGCACCGCGCCGCCCGCGCCCGTCGCGGCCACCGAACCGTTCTGGTACAGCACACACCCCGCGAGCCGCAGGTCCGCGGCCGAAAGCGACGTCGGGCTGCTGCCCAGCACCACGCCACCCGAGGAAGCGTTGTCCGCGATCGTGTCGAACAGGGAGATCTTCCAGTCCTGGATGCGGGAGTCGACGATCTCCAGCGACGGCAGCACGAAGTCGACCGCGCGGACCGCGTCGGCGACCGTCACACCAGGGCCGCGCAGGGCCGAGCCGAGCACGAACGCGATCTCCGGCTCGATCCGCGGCTGCAGGAACGCCGACGTCGGGATCGGCTGGTGCTCCAGGTGGAACATGCTGCCGGTGAGGTGCCCGTAGTCGGGCTGGTCGACACCCATCTGCCGCTGCATCGCCGCCGACGCGAGGCCGACCTTGTGCCCGCGGACGGCGTCGCCGCCCTCGACCCACTGCCGCACCTGCTCCTGCTGGATCCGGTAGGCGTCCTCGACGCCCGCGTCCGGGTACGTCTTGATCAGCGGCTCGATCGGCTCGCGCGTGGCATAAGCCCGCGCCAGCACCGACGCGGCCTCCTGCACCTTGGTGACATCCACCTCCGGGACTCTGCCGTGCGCGGCGACCGCACACAAGCGAAGATGTTCCGCCCAACGGAACTCTCGCCAAGCAACCTCTTGCGCGCGAGATAAATCCGGCGTAGCGTGGAGTGCACCACCAGGAAGGGACGTGAGGGACATGGCACCGACCCCCGCCGAGGTCACCAAGCTCGCCGAAGCCCGCGAGGCGCTGCGCGAGCGCCACCTGCGCCCGGCCGCCGAACGCCCGGCGACGAACGGCCGCGGCATCCACCACACCGCGCTGATCTCCAGCGACGTCGAGCGGACCATCGAGTTCTACCAGGACATCCTCGGCTTCCCGCTCACCGAGCTGATCGAGAACCGCGACTACCCCGGCTCCAGCCACTTCTTCTTCGACGTCGGCAACGGCAACGCGGTCGCCTTCTTCGACCTGCCCGGCCTGGACCTCGGCCCGTACGCGGAAGTCCTCGGTGGACTGCACCACCTGGCGCTGTCGGTGCCGCCCGAACGGTGGAGCGCCATCAAGGACAAGCTCGACGAAGCCGGCGTGAAGTACCTGCTGGAGAGCAAGACCTCGATCTACCTGTCCGATCCGGACGGTGCCCGGGTCGAGCTGATCTCCGACCCGCTCGGCGAGATGTACGGCGAGAAGATCGGCTGAAAGCGTGGTCCGGGCGTCGCGCGCCAATTAGCCTGTGCGCGACGCATGGAGGTCCGATGTCCGACTGGTCGCTCTCCCGCGCGAAGGCGCGGCTCGATCACCGCGAGCTGCTCGACGAACTCACCGCGCGCACCCGGTTCGAGGTACGGCTGCACCTGAACGAGCCGAACACGAACGGCGCCTACGACGAGCTCACGAGCATCTTCGCGATCGGGCACGGCGAGTGCGCCGCCCTCCTCGCGCACCACCGGCTGCTGCCGTGGTGGGAGCGCGCGCTGCTGTTCCGCTATGCGCGGCGCATGCACGGCAAGGCGATCACCCGCAGTGTCGGCGCGGTGCCCGCCGAGGTGGCACCGCAGGCGGCCCGCGCCTTCGGCGCCGAAATCGCCGAGCTGGCCCCCGGCTCCGGGGACACCGGCGCGAAGTACGACCTGCAGGGCCGCGGCCTGTTGACGGTGTTCCGGATCGCCGTCGGCGCCAAGGGCGCGATCTGGCCCGACCGCCACGAGGTCACGACGACGTCCGCCCGCAACATCCTGACCTGCGCCGCGACCTTCGCCCACCGGAAGCCGTGGCACGTCCTCTGGCCGGTCTACCGCGTGCGCGGCCTGCGGCTCTGGAAGCTTTGACCCGCGCGAAACGTTCAACCGGTATGACTCCAGAGGAAATCCTCGCCGGCGCGAAGACCGTCGCCGTCGTGGGCCTGAGCCGCGACCCGGCCAAGGCCGCGCACGGCGTCCCGGCGGTCCTGCAGGCCCACGGCTTCCGGATCATCCCGGTGCACCCGACCGCGACCGAGTTGCTCGGCGAAAAGGTGTACCGGTCGCTGAAGGACATCCCGGAGCCGGTGGACCTCGTCGACGTCTTCCGGCCGTCGCCCGAAGCGCCGGGCATCGCCCGGGACGCCGTCGAGATCGGCGCCAAGGCGCTGTGGCTGCAGCAGGGCATCGTCTCCGCCGAAGCGCGCCGCATCGCCGAAGAAGGCGGGCTCGAGTACGTCGAGAACCGCTGCACCGCCGTCGTCCGCGCGACCGCCTCGATCACGAAGAACTAGCTCCGAAGTGGACGATCCGGTGGTTGCCCGGCTCGGCGACCCAGACGCCGCCCGCGCCGTCGTCGGCCACGTCCCGCGGTGAGCTGATCGGCTCGGCCGTGTCGGCCAGCGCGGCGCCCGTGCGCGTGTCGAACCGGGCGATGCGCCCGGTGTCGTCGACCAGCAGCCGCCCGGCGTCGTCCAGCGCGACCGCGCGGGGCCGGGTGAGGCCGTCGAACTCGCGCACGAACGCGCCCTGCCACGAAAACTGCACCACACGGCGGTTGCCGGTGTCGGCGACGTAGACGTTGCCCGCCGCGTCGACCGCCACCCCTTCCGGCGCCTTGAGCCGCCCGGCCAGGACGCGCACGAGCGCGCCGTCGCGGGTGAACGCCTGGACCCGGTCGTTGCCGGTGTCGGCCACCCACACCCGCCCGCGCGCGTCGACGGCGATCCCGGACGGCGCGCGGAACTGCCCGGGCCCGGCGCCGGGTCCGCCGAAGGCCCGCGGGAGCGCCGCGACTTCACTGCTGGTCACGGCATCAGGATCACCGGCCGCGAGCCACGGCGGCCAGCGCCCGGACGAGTGTTCAGCGACTGTTCCGCCTCCGCTCACCAGCTCCAGCGGGAGCACGTCCGCCGGTCGAGGAAGCTGTACGCGGGCAGCGGGCCGACCCAGTCGGCCTGGACGCCGCCGTCGCGCGCGAGCCCGGCGACGGTGTCCCGGACGACGAGCAGGTCGCCCAGCCCGACCAGGAACGCCCACCGCTCGTCGGCGCTCTCGCCGGCCGGCAGCGCCACGGAGTCGCGGGCCCGTTCGGCGACCCGGGACAGCAGGACGTCCGAGCGGGCCGCCCGCCACGCCGACCCGGGTTCGGTGAACCGCAGGCAGACGTGCACCTCGGCCAGGCCGTCGAGCCGGTCGAGGTCGGCGCGGTAGGTGTCGGCGGCCGGGGCGAGCACCTCGGTGCGGACGGTGTCTTCGTCCTCGGCCACGGTGCCGAACCGGACCGGCAGCACCGGGCCGCCTTCGACCAGCGCGGACACCACCGCCAGGTGCGCGGCCGGGTCGGGCTCGGGGTCACCCACGACCATCGCCAGGTCTTCCCAGCACACCGTCCGCGGCGCTCGCGGGTGCCCGGCCCGCACGACGCCGTAGAGCTGCAGCGTCACTTCTGTTCGACGGGGATGGCGGGCTCCACCGGGACGGCGACGGCTGGTGTCGGTGGCGGGGGCGGGATCAGCCCGACGGTCTGGTCGAGCCCGATGGAGACCTGCCCGGGGTTGGGCTGCTGCGCCTGCGCGTTCACCCGCTGCATCGCTTCGAGGTAGCGGATGTAGGTGTCGACGCTGGCGATCACGACCCTGGCCTCGATCGACAGCAGTTCGATCCCGATCAGGGACACCTTCACCGTGGCGTCGATGACGAGTCCCTTGTCCAGCAGGACGTTGAGGGTGTCGGTGAGGGTGCCACCGGTCTGTCCCGGTCTGGTCACTTCACTCCTTCGGTCGCGGGGATTTCGGCAGGGATTTCGGCTGGGATGTCGTCGAGGGCGGCGCGGATCTCGGCGAACCGCAGCTCCAGCGCGATGAGGGCCTGGCCGAGCGCTTCGACCTGGTCCGGCGTGAGGGTGCCGGCGTCGAGCCGCCGCAGCGCCTGCCGCTCGAGCACCTCCTTGAGGACGTCGAGCACGGTGACGACCAGGTGGCCGAGCCCGCGGCCGGCGTCGGCGGCGATCCGCTCGGTCATCCGGGCGTCCCTTCGATCCCGAGCAGCAGCAGCCGGAGATCGAGCCGCACGAGGTCGATGCCGGCGAGGGAGATGATCACGTCGCCGGTGACGACGGCGCCGCGGTGCACGACCCGGTCGAGCAGATCGACGATGGCCTCGGCGGCGTTGGTGCCGGACGGTGTGAAGACCTCGGCGAGCAGGTCGTCGCGGCGCGGCGCGCCGGCACTCGCGAGGAGATCGTCGACCGCGGGCACCCGCAGATCCGCGTCAGCCATTCGCCGCCGCTCCGAGCTCGAGGTCGGTGAACGAATACGGCGGCCACGGCCCCGACGTCTCCACCGTGGCCCCGGCCGCGCTCAGCTCGCGGGCGAACCACTCGACCTCCGCGTGGAACGTCGCTTCGCGGCCCGTCTCCACCAGGTACGCCGTGTTCATCAGCACCCCGTGCGGCCGTGCGCGCTCCACGCTGTCCGCCGCCTGCCGCCGCAGCGCCTCCTGGAGCCGGCCGGCCGAGCCGGCCACGTCTTCGCGCGCCTGCTGGATCGCCTTCAGCCGTTCACGCCGGCGCACCAGGTACTGCGTCCCGGTCAGGCCCGCCGCGTCCGGCCGGGTGGTCGCCGCCGGCTCGGTGTGCCGCACCCGGACGCCCCACTCACGGTGCCCGGCCACCTCGTCGAGGCAGTCGAGCGCCTGGTCGTAGCCCGCTTCCAGGAGCCGGCGGGCGGCGTCCTCGCCGTCGAGGACCGTGCCGAACCGCAGCGGCAGCACCGGCTCGCTGCGGAACACCGCGCGCACCACGGCGTCGTGCTCGCGGGCCAGCTCGGCGAGCGTGCCGTCGACCGGGTCGAGCGTGTCGATGCGGTCGAAGCGGGCCGGTGCCACCTCGGCCACGACCACGCCGAGGTCGCGGTAGCCGATCAGCCGCGGCACCGGGCCGATGTCCAACGCGGCCGGACGGTTGCGGGTGATCGCGTACGCGCACAGCCAGTTTCCGGTGCTCACCGGGGTTCTTCCCTCCCGCCCGGCACGGGCAGCCGGGCCTCCAGTTCGGCGACGCGGGCCGCCAGATCGGTCGTCCCCAGTTCCGCTCGCGCGGCATTCGGGGAGAAGAACGGGTCGTTCGTCCACCAGTCCATGCCCATTTCCCGGGCGGTCTGCGCGGACGCGATGAACAGCCGGATCCGCAGGGTCAGCAATTCGACATTTACAACGCTGACGCCGATGTCACCGGCGATGACGACGCCCTTGTCGAGCACGCGTTCCAGAATGTCCGCCAACGAATCGGACGAAGCGGCCAATCTGTCGACCTTCCTTTCAGGAATCAGTGGCTCCCCGGGTGAACCGGCGCAGCCGCTCACACGCGCCGAGCTCGCCGTCGGCGTCGATGTCCACCCGGTAGGTGGCCATCACGCTGGTGGAGTCCGGAATCCGCGCGAGCTCGACGACGTCGACGAGCACGGACCAGCCCCCGTCGCCGCGGCTCCGGATCCCGGTCACCGCGTGCGGGGTCAGCCCGGTCACCATGCCGAACTGAGCCGTCGCCGCCTGAATGGCGTCGACGGCACGGAGCCGGGAAACGGATTTCCCGGCGGCATCCGGAGTATTTTCGTTTTGGGCATGCAACGGCACTGGCGATTCCGTCATCGCTTTCCTCGTCGCGGGTGGGTGCCCCACGGTAGCAACACGCAGGATCACGCGCAGCGCAGTCGGGGACGGCATTTTTCACCGGTTCGCGGCAACAATTAGGCGGTCCGCGGCAACCGGCGGCGGCAAACGGCGCAGCGGGCGGACGCCCAGCGGCACCAATTTCCGGAAAACGCCTGCGTTGGTTACGATCGAGTAACGTCCACCAGGCGGTAGCCCACGCCGCGGACCGTCTCGATGGTGTGGGTGCCGAACGGTGCGTCGATCTTGCGCCGCAGATAGCCGATGTAGACCTCGACGACGTTCTCGTCGCCGTCGTAGTGCGCGTCCCAGACGTGGCTCAGTATCTCGTTCTTCGACAGCGCCGTCCCCGCCCGCCGCAGCAGGAACTCCAGCAACCCGAACTCCCGCGCGGTGAGCTCGATCCGCTTCTGTCCCCTGTGGACGGTACGGGCCGAGGGGTCGAGCCGCAGGTCGCCCGCCTCCAGCACGGCCGGCCGGGCCGGGGCGCCGCGGCGCAGCAACGCGCGCAGCCGGGCGATGAGCACGACGAAGGAGAACGGCTTGGACAGGTAGTCGTCGGCGCCGAGGTCGAACGCGTCGGCTTCGTCGTACTCGCCGTCCTTGGCCGTCAGCATCAGCACCGGCGTCCAGTTCTCCGCCGCCCGCAGGCGTTTGAGCACCTCGTAGCCGGACAGCTCGGGCAGCATGATGTCGAGCACCACGACGTCGTAGGCGTGCTCGGTCGCCCGCCAGAGGCCCTCGCGACCGGTGTGCGCCACGTCGGCGGTGAAGCCCTCGGCCACCAGGCCCCGCCGCAGCGTCTCCGCGAACTCGCGCTCGTCCTCCACGATCAGCAGGCGCACTACTCCTCGTCCTCCCTCGGCAGTTCGATCACCGGCAGCTCGATCACGAACCGCGCGCCCGGCTCGTCCGACTCGGCGTAGCACGCCCGGCCGCCGTGGCGCGCCGCGATGCCGGCCACGATCGGCAGGCCCAGCCCGGTGCCACCGTGCCCGCGCTGCCGCGACGCGTCGAGCCGGACGAACCGCTCGAAGATCCGTTCCCGGTCGGCGGGCCCGACGCCGGGGCCGTCGTCGCTCACCTCGACGACGGCCAGGTCACCGCGCACCGCGCTGCTGACCCGGATGCGCGAGCGCGCGTGCCCGCGCGCGTTGTCGACCAGGTTGCGCACGGCCCGCCGCAGCTGGGCCTCGCTGCCGTGCACCTTCGCCGGCCCGGCGCGGACCTCGACCTCCACCGTGCCCTCGCCGCGCAGCCGCTCGGCCTCGGCGCGGACGATGTCGTCGAGGTCGACCTCGGTGCGCTGCGGCCGGTCGGTCGCGTCGTCGGTGCGGGCCAGCATGAGCAGGTCGTCCACGAGTTCGCGCAGCCGCGCGGTTTCCCGGCCGATCACCGGCACCAGGTCCCCGGTGCTCTCCGGGTGCCGCCCGGAGACGTCGAGCGCGGTGCTGATCGTCGACAGCGGGGAGCGCAGTTCGTGGCTGGCGTCCGCGACGAACCGGCGTTGCGCGGCCTGCGCCGAGGCGAGCCTGGCCAGCATTTCGTTGAGCGTCACGGCGAGGCGGTGCACCTCGTCGCCGCCCGGCGGCAGCGGTACGCGCGCGGCGAGGTCGCGCGTCGAGATCTCCGCGACGGTCCGGCGCATCCGCTCGACCGGCCGCAGCGCCGAGCCGACCGCGCGGTACACCGCGAGCCCGGCGATCGCCAGCAGCGGCACGGCGATGAGCCCGAGCAGCAGCGTCAACCGGGTCGACGCCTCCGTGACCGGTTCCAGCGAGCGCGCGGAAATCACGGTGAACGGCCCGCCCGGGCCGTTCACCTCCTGGGAGACGACGCGGTAGTCGTCGTTGTCGCCGTTCAGCCCGAGCGGCAGGGTTTCGACGATCTCGTGCCCGACGGCCGGGCGGGCCGCGGTCAGCGGCGGGTGCCCGACGATCGCCGGGTCGCTCGCGATCGGCGTCCCCCGCGCGTCGAGCACCTGCGTGACGGCCTCGGTGTCACCGGTGCTGGCGACGTCGCTCGCGCTCAGGTCGCGCGCGCCCTCGCGGACGAGCTGGATCGCGACCTGCCGCCCGGTGCTGCGGGCACTCTCGGTGACGCTGCGGTCGAGCGATTCCTCCAGCAGCAGCACCACGACCACACCGCCGACGGCGATGGCCAGCGCGAGCGCGAACACCGCCACCGCGGTGGCGCGCATCCGGACGCCGGTCGCGGCGATCACGTTGCCCAATCTCACCAACGCAGCGTAACCACGAACGACCACCGCGCGCGGACGGACCAGTGCCGGGGCGTTCGCCGCCACCGGGTCACGCGCCCCGGCGGCGGCGCGGCACGGCGAGCCGCTCCTCGCGCAGGCGCTCGACCTCGGGCAGGCGCAACGGGCCGAGCGGGTGCCCGATCGTCCAGGCCAGCAGCAGGTCGGCCAGCGCGGGGTTGCGGGCGAGCGCCGGGCCGTGCAGGTAGGTGCCGACGACCCGGTCGGTCACCGCGCCCTCGGTGCCGTCGCCGTTGCCGGTGCCGCGCACGACCCGCCCGAGCGGCTCGCTGTCGGCGCCGAGCTTGCTGACGCCCAGGTGGTTTTCGAAGCCGGTCAGCGCTTCCCCGGCCAGGAGCCGGGACGGCGTCGCGACCAGCTCGGCGACCGCGCGCTGTTCGCCGGGTTCGGTGGTCACATCGAGCAGGCCGAGCCCGTCGTGGTCGACGCCGTCGAGGCCGCGGAAGCGGGTGCCGAGCACCTGCAGTCCGGCGCACACGCCGAAGACGACCGCACCGGCCGCGACCGCCCGCCGCAGGCCCGGGTACTTGCGCAGGTGCGCGGCGGCCAGCACCTGGGCGCCGTCCTCACCGCCGCCGAGCAGGTAAAGATCCAAAGTGGACGGAACCGGTTCGCCGAGTCCGACCGGGACGACCTCGGCGTCGAACCCGCGCCACTGCAACCGCTTCCCGAGCACCTGGGCGTTGCCGGTGTCGCCGTAGGTGCCGAGCACCTCCGGCAGCAAGAGTCCGATGTGGATGGTCGAGTCAGTCACCCGGCAGCCTGCCCACCAGGTCGCGGAACGCCGTGTAGTTGGCGACCAGCTCGACGGCGCCGGGCGGGAGCGCGTCGATCGCGGCGACCGGGTCCGGCTCGGCCCAGTGCGCGACTTCGGCGTAGCAGAGCCGGACGGACAGGTCGGCGCCGCGCTCGCCGGTGACGACCACCTGGCGCCCGCGGAGCCGCTCGAAGTGCACGTCCCACAGCCAGGACAGGTCCCGGCCGTCCGCCTCCTGGGCGTTGACCGCGACGACGACCGGGGTGTCCTCGTCCAGCACGCGCAGCGTTTCCACCCAGCCGGCCGGGTTCTTCGCCAGCATCAGCCGCACGGAGTGCCGCGACCGGCGGATCGTCCGGTAGCGGCCGCCGATGTCGGTGATGGTCCGCAGCCGGGCCGCGGCGGTGTGCGGCGGCACGCCGAGCCGGTGCGCCGCGGCGAGCGCGAGGGCGGCGTTCGCCCGGTTGACCTCGCCGGGCAGCCGCAGGTCGAGGTCGACCTGGCGGCCGCCCGGGGTGACGACGAGTTCGCCGTCGAGCGTCCAGCCGGGCTCCGGCCGGGCGAGCCCGCACCCGCAGCTCCAGTGCCGCTCGTGGGTTTCGACACGGCCTTCGCAGCGCGGGCACGCCGTCGAGTCGCCCGTCCAGCGGCGGCCCGTGCTCACCCACACGAGCTTCGCGGCCACGCTCGCCGCCGACGCCACCAGCACGTCGTCGCAGTTCGCGACGACCACCGTGCCGGGCAGGTCCGCGATGGCGGCCCGCAGGTCGCGTTCGGTGGCGCGGACCTCGCCGACCCGGTCCAGCTGGTCGCGGCTCAGGTTGAGCAGCACCAGGACGGCGGGCCGGACCTGGTCGGCCACCCACGGCACGTAGGTCTCGTCGACCTCGAGCACCGCGTAGGGCGCTTCCGGGCGGGCGGTCAACGCGGCGAGGACGCCGTCGGGCATGTTCGCGCCGTCGCTGTTGGCGGCGACCTCGGCCAGCGTTTCCAGCGCGCGGGTGAGCATCAGTGACGTCGTGGTCTTGCCGTTGGTGCCGGTGACGAGCACGACGGTGCGTTCGCGGCCGAGGCGGCGCAGGGCCGCCGGATCGAGGGCCAGCGTGACGCGGCCGCCGATCATGCCACCGCGGCCGAGCCCCGAGCTGCGCGACAGCCAGGCGGTCAGCCGCCCGGCGGCCACGGACGCGCGGGTGCGGAGGGGGCTTCGGACGGACACCTCCCGGAGGGTGCCCGCCGGGCGCTGTGAGTTTCCTGAGTCCGTGGCGCGGGTCTCTAAAGCGTGACGACGACCTTGCCGTGGACGTGCCGCGCGGCCTGCAGCGCGACGGCGTCACGGATCTGCTCGACGGGGAAGACGGCGGCGACGGGCACGGTGAGCCGGCCGGCGGCGATCTCGCCGGCGACCCTTTCGACGGCGCCGGGCTCGGCGTCGATGCCGCCGGTGGCGCGCACGCCGCCGGGCGGGTTGGGGCCGGCGGCGATCGTGGCGATCCGCTCGGGCGGGACACCGAGCGCCAAGGCAGCCTCGGCCGTCTCCGTGCCGAAGAGGTCGATGGCTGCCGTGATCTCCGGTACCCGGGCGGCCAGGCCGGGGCCGTAGGCGACGGGTTCGGCGCCCAGCTTGCGCAGGAACGGGAAGGTGCTCTCGGAGGCGGTGCCGAGCACGGTGGCGCCGGCGAGCTTGGCGAGCTGGACGGCGAAGATGCCGACGCCACCGGCGGCCCCGCCGACGAGAACGGTGTCCTCGGCCCTGAGGTCGATCGCGGCCAGCGCGGCGGCCGCGGAGGACGCGGCGACCGGGAGGGTGCTCGCAACCTCGTCGGAGATGCCGTCCGGGGTGGGGAAGAGTTGGTCTTCGGCACGGACGACCACGAAGTCGGCGACGGCCCGGCCGAGCGCGCCACCGTAGACCCGGGCGCCGAGGGCGTGTTTCGCGCCCGGACCGGCTTCGTCGACCACGCCGGCGAAGTCGTACCCGAACCCGGCGGGAAGGCTGATCCCGAACCGCGCGGCGGCCTCGGGGCGCCGGGCGATGCCCCAGTCCATCGGGTTCAGCCCGGCAGCGGTGACACGCACCCGCACTTCACCCGGGCCGGCGTGCGGTTCGGGGACTTCGCGCAGTTCGAGCACTTCGGGGCCACCGAACTTCTCGTAGACAACGGCTCGGCTCATGGGGGCCTCCTTGTGATGGGACTTGGTCTCATCACCGTACACCTTCCGACGGGACCAAGTACCGTGTCAGCATGGGACGCTGGGAACCGAACGCACCGGAGAGGCTGAGCCGAGCCGCCCTCGAACTGTTCGCGGAGCGCGGCTACGAGAACACGACGGTGATCGACATCGCGGCGCGGGCGGGGCTGACGAAGAGCACGTTCTTCCGGCACTTCCAGGACAAGCGGGAGGTGCTGTTCGGGGGCAGCAGGCTGGCCGAGATGCTCGGTTCGGCGATTGCCGACGCACCGGAAGCCGCCGCGCCGCTCGAGGCACTGGCCTGTGCGATGGACGTGGTCGGCCGGGAGGTCTTCACGCCCGAACGGCGAGAGCTGGGCGCTCTCCGGCGGTCGGTGATCGCCGCCCACCCGGAACTGCAGGAGCGCGAGGCACTGAAGGGACTGGCGCTGAAGGCCGCGATGACCGAGTCACTCCGGCGGCGCGGGGTGCCCGAGCTGACCGCATGCGTGGCCGCGGAACTGGGGGCGCTGGCGATGAAGATCGCTCACGAGCAGTGGCTCGAAGGGAACGGCGAGCTCGGCTTCGGCGAGGCCGCCCGGCGCGCCTTCGACGAGGTGCGGGCGGCCGTCGGGGGGTAAGCGACACTCGCCCCTCGCCCCTCGCCCCTCGCCCCTCGCCCCTCGCCCCTCGCCCCTCGCCCCTCGCCCCTCGCCCCTCGCCCCTCGCCCCTCGCCCCTCGCCCCTCGCCCGGATGAGCATGCCCGCCGAGGCGGCTCGACCACACCCGGCCGACGGGGGGCTTCCGGCAAGTCGGAGGGCCCTTTCAGGTGGCTCACCGGCATGAGCGGCAGGCTGCGACCCAGACCTCCCGCACCAACCAGCCCGCCAGCCAAAGAGACCCGGGACAGCCCCACCTTCGGCCGCCCCAGCCCCCAGCGACGAACCCCCACCCGACCTGCACAACGACTTTGCCGGAGCTCCGCCCCCCGGACTCCAGCGTATCGGCACGAACCGACAACAACAGCGAAAGAACACCACCCGGAGCCGGTTTGTCCACATTGCTCCACCCCTGTCGACAACTCGCGCGCACATTCACGAATATGAACGTCCCACCGGTCGAACCCGTCGAACTCGCCCGTCCAGAGCAGCGCAACCGCCATAGGTAGGAAACTTAACCATCGGATGTTGAACCTATTAGCATCCACAACTACTCGGCATTGTTGCGAGTTATTCCAAGATCTACCGAAGATTCATCGGAGGTGTTACCGTCCAACCCCAGCCAGCGGAAAGGCGTACCGCTGAGCGGGAAAACGTCCAACGGAGGGCAACGTGGGACCGGAGCGCGGGCTTGAACAAAGCGGAACTCTCGAACGCGGGCTCGCCGTGCTGGAGCACGTGGGCCGGCACCAGGAGATTTCCACCAATGCGATCGCGCGGCAACTGGGGCTTTCCCGCAGCGCCGCCTACCGCATCGTCGGCACCCTGAAGAACCTCGAGTACCTCGAGGCCGACCAGGTCACCGGGCGGGTCAGGCTCGGCACCCGGCTCGTCGAACTCGGGGCGCGGGCGATGGCCGCGACCGATCTGCACCGGTGCGCCCCGCGGTACCTCGCGTCGCTCGCCGAACGGTCCGGGGAGACCACCTACCTCGCCGTTCCCGACAACGACACCATGGTCTACGTCGCCACCGAACGCAGTGCCAGTGCCGTCACCCTCGCCTGCCGGCTCGGCACGCGGCGGCCGCAGCACGCCACCTCGCTCGGGAAAGCCTGGCTCGCCGCGCTGCCCGAGGCCGACCGGCTCGAACGGATCCGGCGGATGAAGCTCGATTCCCTCACCCTCAAGACCATCATCGACCCGCACCGGCTGCTCGACGAGCTCGCGAAGACCAGCCGCCGCGGCTGGGCGATCGACGAGGTCGAAAACGAGCCGGACGTCGGGTGCGTCGCCGCCGCCGTGCGGGACCACTCGGGGCGGCCGATCGCCGCCATCAGCATCGCCGGGCCCGCCCCGCGCGTGCTGCGCCGGCTCGACGAACTCGGGGCTTCCGTGGCCGGGACCGCCGCCGCCCTGTCCCTGCGGCTCGGGTACGTCCGGAGCCGGCCGGCCTGAGCACCCACCCCGGCAAAGGAGCCGACCGTGACCTGGATCCAGGACTACCAGCCGGCGGGCGGGCTGTGGATTTCCGCGCTGCTCGCCGCGCTCCCGATCATCGTGCTGCTGGTTTCGCTCGGGGTGATCCGCTTCTCCGCGCACCTTTCCGCGGCGCTCGCGCTGGTCACCGCGCTCGGCGTCGCCCTGCTGCTCTACCGGATGCCGGCCGCGCTGGCGTTCGACTCCGCGGCGATGGGCGTCGTGTTCGGCGTGTGGTCGGTGGCGTGGATCGCCTTCCACGCCGTGTACTTCCACAACGTCACCGTCGCCACCGGCCGGTTCGACGCCATCAAACGCGTGCTCGCCGGGTTCAGCGAAGACCGGCGGCTGCAGGCGCTGCTCATCGCGTTCAGCTTCGGCGCGCTGCTCGAAGGCGTCGCGGGCGGCGGGTCGCCGATCGCGATCACCGCGGCGATGATGGCCGCGCTCGGATTCCCGCCGGTGAAGGCCGTCGTGCTCGCGCTGCTGGCGAACACCGCGCCGGTCGCGTTCGGCGGCCTGGGCAACCCGCTGATCGTGCTCGGCAGGCTGACCGCGCCGATCATGCACCTCAAGCAGGAGCAGGCGACCGAGCTGTTCTCGGCGGCCGTCGGCCGTCAGGTCCCGGTGCTGGCGCTGATCATCCCGGCGTTCCTGGTCGTCGTCCTGGCCGGCTGGAAGCGCATGCTCGAGGTGTGGCCGGCGGTGCTGACCGCCGGGCTCGCCTTCGCGGCCATGCAGTTCGTCGCGTCCAACTACATCAGCGCCAGCCTGGTCGACGTCCTCGCGGCGCTCACGGCGATGGCCGCCCTGTGGATCCTGACCCGGTTCTGGCAGCCCGCGACGGTGTGGCGCTTCGAAGGCGAGGAGGCCGCGCCGGCCGCCAAGAGCCTCGGCGCCGCACAGGCCGAGCGCGGCGCGCTGTACGCGTGGATGCCCTACATCATCCTGATCCTGGCGATCTTCCTGTCCCGGATCGGCACGATCTTCAAGAACCTCCCCACCTGGCTCGACCTGACGAAGCTGCTGCACAAGGCCGACTGGATCTTCGCCTGGCCGGGGCTGCACAACCACGTCGTCCAGCACCCGCCGATCACGGCGAAGAACGCGCCGTACGCGGCGACGCTGACCGTCGACTTCCTGTTCTCGCCGGGCACGGTCGCGCTGATCGCGGCGGTGATCGCCGGGTTCGCGATGGGCGCGCGGCCGAAACTGCTGCTGACGACCTACCGGAAGACGCTGCACCAGATGCGCTGGGCACTGGCGACGATCTTCATGATCCTGGCGATCGCGTTCGTGATGAACTACTCGGGCGCGACGCAGACGCTGGGCCTGGCCCTGGCGACGACCGGCGCGGTGTTCCCGCTGTTCTCGGCGTACATCGGCTGGCTGGGCGTGTTCCTCACCGGCTCGGACGCGTCGACGAACAGCCTGTTCGGCCCGATGCAGGTGATCTCGGCGCAGCAGCTGAACCTCAACCCGATCCTGGCCGGCGCGACGAACACCTCGGGCGGCGTGATGGGCAAGATGATCTCGCCGCAGAACCTCTCGATCGGCGCGACGGCGATCGGGCAGAGCGGCAAGGAGGGTTCGCTGCTGCGGCAGACGTTCCTGTGGTCGCTGCTGCTGACCGCGGTGGTCGGCGTGATTTCGCTCCTCCAGGCGACGATCCTGACGGCGCTGATCCCGTCGCCCTAGGCTGGGTGGATGAGTGCATCCCTGGCCTCCTTCGGGTACGAACTGGGACTCCTGAAGCGCGTCCGCCGGTCGGGCTGGTGGCACGCGGGGGTCCGCGACCCGGAGTCGGTCGGCGAGCACAGCCTGCGCGCCGCCCAGCTCGCGGCGCTGATCGCGGCGGAGGAGGGCGCGTCCCCGGAGCGGGCCGCGTTCCTCGCGCTGTGGCACGACACGCAGGAGACCCGCACGGGCGACCTGCCGCTGACGGCGAACGACTACCTCCGCAAGCCGGAGCCGCGGGACATCACCGCCGACCAGACGGCCTCGCTGCCGGCGCGGTCCCGTGACCTGGTGCGGTCGGCGGTGGACGAGTACGAGACCCGGGAGTCGGCGGAAGCGTTGTGCGCCAAGGACGCCGACAAGCTCGAGATGCTGCTGCAGGCCCTCGAATACCGGGACATCGGCGTGCGGCCGGTCGACGAGTGGATCGAATCGGCGCGGAAGGGGCTCAAGACGGAGACGGCGCGGAAGATCGCCGAAGCGGCGCTGACGCTGTCACCGCTCGCCTGGCGCGGCCGCTAAGCCAGCCGGCGAACCCCCACCGTTGCGGAGCCGACGGCCGGCCCCACCACCAAGGTCCGGTCCGGGAGCGCGACCGCGCCGAGGACGTCGCCCCGCAGGGCGCACCGGTACGGCAGGACGGCACCGTCCCGCAGGTCCCACGCCATCGTGTTCTCCTGGTGGTCGGAGGCGACCACGACCGGGGTGCCGTCCGGCAGGGACGTGCACACCACGGCTTCTTTCGCGTGGACCAGGCCGGCGATGGTGTGCCGGAGGGCGCCGCTGCGCAGGTCCCAGACCCGGATCTTCTTGTCCGCGCTCGCGGACACGGCGACCGGGGTCCCGTCGGGGAGCACCGCGGTGTCGATCGAGCTGACCGGCTCGGTGCGGCCGGTCAGCCGCAACCGCACGTTCCCGGTCTTCACGTCCAGCACCCTGACGTGTCCGTCCCTGCCCCCGACCACCACGACCGGCGTGCCGCCGGGGAGCACCACGGGGACCGCCTTGCGGAAGGAGTGGTCGTCGGAACAATGGTGGAGCAGCTTGCGGTCTCGCAGGTCCCACGTCTGGATCGCCTTGAACCCGTTGTGGGCGAACGCGACCGGAGTGCCGTCGGCCAGCGACAGGCACCGCACCCCGGACATGTCCTTGGCCGGTTTCGGCAGTGTCCCGCGCGGCGACCCGTCACGGAGGTCCCACACCTTCGCCGTCCGGTTCGGGCTGACGGTCACCGCGACCGGGACACCGTCCGGCAGGACCATGGCCGAAACACCCCGCACTTCGTGGGTGTGCCCGCTGAGCGTGTGCCGCAGCGAGTTGTCCGTGAGGTCCCACACCTTCGCGGTGTTGTCCCGGCCGCCGGTGATCGCCACCGGGGTGCCGTCGGGCAGCACCAGTGTCGCCAGTGACGCGAGGCCGCCCTTGTGCCCATCCAGCGACCGCTTGCGCGGCGGCGTCTCCTTCCGCCGGGCGAGCGGCGCCGGTTTGGCAGGAGCAAGCTTCGCCTTCATCCTCGCTTTCGAGGAAAGCCCGGTCCGCTTCACGGCATCGGCGGCCGCGATGGTGCGGACGCCCCACACAATCAGCCCGACGATCACGATCACCGAGACCACCGCCGTCACGATCGCGGCGGCCACGAACCCGGACTGCTCCAGGAAGAGGACGAGGCAGAACAGGGGAGGAACGCCAAAACCGGCCCTCGCGGCCCGACGGCCGGCTCGCTCTGTCGGCACCCACCGCTTCCTGGCGACCTCGACAGGCGGCGCCGGCTCGGCAGGGGTCGACGGCGACGGCAGGTCCGCCACCACTCTCGCCAGTTCGTCACGCAACCGGGCCGCGTACACCGCGCGCACCCGCTCGTCGAACTCGGCCAGGTCCAGCAGTCCCGCCTCCACGGCGTCGTGCAGTTGCGCGACAACGGCTTCCCGGTCGGCGTGGGACGCGCGCGGCGAACGCACCCCGCCCGCACCCGCGGGCAGGTCGGCCACCAACGCCGTGAGCTGGGCATCGGTCGTCGCCCGCCGGACGGCCGCCAACCGGTCGTGCTGTTCGGCCGGATCCAGCAGGCCACCGGCCACCGCCGCCTCGATGCGCGCGATCGCCTGATCGCGTTCGGCGTGACTCGCCTTGGCGTCCAGGTCGCCGACAACCGCCTCGACGTCGGCGTAGGTGACTGCCCGGTGCAGCAGTTCCTCGGCGTCGGCGTAAGCGCTTGCCGGGAGCCGCCCGTCGGTCAAGGCGCCGGCCAGCTGGACCAGCGCCCGCTCCCGGTCCGCTGCAGAGATCCGGTCGGCCAGATCGGCGACCGCCGGTGTCAGGTCCTTTCGCACCTTGGCCGCCTGCACGACCGCCAGCCGTCGTTCGTACTCGGTCAGATCGACCCGGCCTTCCCGCAACGCCACATCGAGCTTGCCGGTGGCCTCCGCGCGGGCGCCGTGTCCGATGCGGACGTCCGCACGAGGTGCTCTGCCTGCCATCGCGGGAGCATAGCGAGCAGATCCGGCAAAACGGAGCGGCTAACGGCCCACCGCCGTCGCGCGGTCCAGCAGGAGGGCGCGCTCGCGGGAGTTCTCCGTCATCTCCGCCGCCCGGCGGAACTCCTGCTCGGCTTCCGCGCGCCGGCCGAGCTTCTCCAGCAGGTCTCCGCGGACGCTCGGCAGCAGGTGGTAGTCCTTCAACGCCGGATCGCCGGCGACCGCGTCGACCACTTCCAGGCCCGCTGACGGCCCGTACGCCATCGCCACCGCCACCCCGCGGTTCAGCTCGATCACCGGGGACGGCTGGAGTTTGGCGAGGCCCTCGTAGAGCGCCGCGATGCGGGCCCAGTCCGTCTCCTCGGCCGTCCGGGCCCGCGCGTGGCAGGCCGCGATCGCCGCCTGGGCCGAATACGGGCCGTACGCGCCCTCGGCGATCTGCTCGGACAACGCCAGCGCCGCGAGGCCGTGCTGGATCAGGAAGCGGTCCCAGCGGGAGCGGTCCTGCTCCAGCAGCAGCACCGGCTCGCCGTTCGGGCCGGTGCGGGCCTTCGCGCGGGACGCCTGGAGTTCCATCAGCGCCACCAGGCCGTGGACCTCCGACTCGCCCGGCATCAGCCCGGCGAGCACGCGGCCGAGGCGCATCGCCTCCTCGCAGAGCGCCGGCCGCATCCAGTCGTCGCCGCGGGTGGCCGAGTACCCCTCGTTGAACACCAGGTAGACCACTTCCAGCACGGACGACAGCCGGGCGACGCGCTCTTCGCCCTCCGGCACCTCGAACGGCACCTTCGCCGCGGCCAGCGCCTTCTTCGCCCGGACGATCCGCTGGGCGATCGTCGATTCGCGGACCAGGAAGGCGCGCGCGATCTCATCGGTGGTCAGGCCGCCGAGCATGCGCAACGTCAACGCGACCCGCGCCTGGGTGTTCAGCACCGGGTGGCAGGCGACGAACAGCAGGCGCAGGACGTCGTCCTCGATGTGGTCGTCGAGCGCGGCGTCGAAGTCGGGCAGGACGCCCTCGCCGAGCCGCTGGTCGCGGCCGACTTCCTCGAGCTTCTCCGCGTACCGCTCGTTGCGGCGGAACTGGTCGACCGCGCGGCGCTTGGCGATGGTCATCAGCCAGGCGCCGGGGTTGCGGGGCACGCCGGAGTCCGGCCACTGCTCCAGCGCCGCGACCAGCGCGTCCTGCGCGAGTTCTTCGGCGAGACCGACGTCGCCGCGGGCCATCCGGGCCAGGCCCGCGATGAGCCGCGGCGACTCGATGCGCCAGACCGTCTCGACCGTTCTCCGGGCGTCCGCAACCGTCACCCGGCCATCAGACAGGGTGATCTTCCGCGGTGCAACCCACTACTCGCTGATCTGGCGAATCTCCATCACGCCGCCCTTGGCCTCCGGGTTGGGCGCCTGTTTCATCAGCGCGACGACCTCCTCGAGCGACTCGCCCTTCAGCACCCAGAACCCCGCGATCAGCTCCTTCGTCTCGGCGAAGGGCCCGTCGATGACCTTCGGCTCGGCGTCGCCCCGGAAGACGACGCGCACGCCCTCGGCGCTCGACGTCAGGCCCTCGGCGAGCTCGATCCGGCCCTCCTTGAACAGCCGGTCGTTGAACTGCGCCATCTCGGCCAGCTCTTCGGCGCCGGGCTGGAAGCCGGGGGCCTCGGACTCCGGGCTCGCCTTGACCATCACCATGAAGCGCATCAGGCCTCCTTGGCGCTCTCCGCGCGAAGCCGTCCCTCCAGCGCTTCGACCTCCGGCGTCATGTTCTCGAAGTCGGCCGCCTCGGCGACGCGCCGGATCTCGACCTCGCCGGCCTGGCCGCCGGGGTTGGGCATCCGCTTGATCCATTCGATGCACTCTTCGCGGTCGCGGCACTGCAAGATCCAGAAACCGCCGACGAGCTCCTTGGTCTCGGCGAACGGACCGTCGACGACCTTGGGCTCTTCGGTGCCGGAGAAGATCACCCGCGCGCCCTGCGAGCTCGGCGTGAGGCCCTCGCCCGCCAGCAGCACCCCGGCCTTGACCAGCTCCTCGTTGAACTTCCCCATCTCCTCGAGCAGCTCGGCGCTGGGGCCCTTGCCGGCCTCGGAGTCTTCGTTGGTCTTGACGATCACCATGAACCGCATCGCGGTCTCCTCTCGGTCGGTCCTGCCTACGCGTCGAACGGCGGGGCGGCGGATCGACAGTGCCGGGCAAAAAACTTTTCGCGCGGGAAACTAGCAGCTCAGGGCCGGGTCGGGGCGACAATCCGGACAGGGGAGAATCGTCAGCCGTGGCGGCACTCCCCGATGCTCTCTCCTCCGCGCTCGACGACGAGCTGGCCCGGCACCCGGTGGCCCGGCTGACCCAGTCCGTCGACCGCCTCAGCACGCGTTACCGCCAAGGTGAGGCCGCGACTTCGCCGATCCTCGGCTCCGAAGCCGACGTCGCCGCGTACGCGGGCTATCGCATGCCCGCGACCTACGCCGCCGTACACGCCGTGCTCGCCGAGGCCGCGTTGCGTGCTCCCGCCTTCGAGCCGCGTACGCAGGTCGACGTCGGCGGGGGCACCGGCGCCGCCGTGTGGGCGGCCGCGGACGTGTGGCCGTCGCTGGTCAAGTGCGCCGTGCTGGAGCAGGTCGCCGGGGCCATCGGGCTCGGCAAGCGGCTCGCCTCCGGCAGCGATCGGGCCGCGGTCCGGGACGCCGAGTGGCGGCGCGGGTCGGTCGACCCGGCCGCGCCGTCGCCCGAGGCCGACCTGGTCACGCTGTCCTACGTGCTCGGGGAACTCCCGGACGCCACCCGGGCCGACGTCGTGCGCTGGCTGGCCGCCAAGGCCGGCACCGTCGCGCTGATCGAGCCCGGCACGCCGGCCGGCTACGAGCGGATCCGCGCCGCCCGCGCGCGGCTGATCGAACTCGGCCTGCACGTCGTGGCACCGTGCCCGCACGACGCCGCGTGCCCGATCGTGCCCGGCGAGGACTGGTGCCACTTCGCCGCGCGGCTGCCGCGCTCGGGGCTGCACCGGAGGCTCAAGGCGGGCACGCTCGGCTTCGAGGACGAGAAGTTCGCCTACGTCGTCGCGTCGCGGACCCCGCCGGAGCGGGTGGACGCGCGGATCATCCGGCACCCGAAGAAGCACAAGGGCTGGGTCGCGCTCGACCTGTGCACGGCCGCCGAGGGGCTGAAGCCCGCGGTCGCCGTCTCGAAGAAGCAGGGCCCGCGGTACCGCGCCGCCCGGGACGCCGAATGGGGCGACGGCTGGCCTTCCGCCTGATCCGGTGACAGGTCCTCGCCCGAGCGGGGGCGCTAGGGCATCCGGACCGTCCGCAGGAACTCCGGGAGCAGCCACGGCCGCGGACCGCCGATCCGGACACCGCCGAGCAGCACCGCGCGGAGGCGGGAAACCCGACCGAACATCATCGGCACCAGCACCGCCGGGTCGAAGCGCAGCCGTACGTCCGCGGTGCCGTCCGGCTCTTCGAAGCGCAGCTTTCCGTGCTGCAGCGCCAGTACCGCCGGGCTCGTGTACGCCGACCGGAACTCCACCGCGATGCGGCGCGGCGACGGTTTCGCGTCGTCGAGCAGGTGGCCCATGTCGTTGCGCACCATGCCGAACAGGAACAGCTCCAGGAACAGCGCCTCCAGCCGCACTGGGATGCGCCACGGCTGCCCGATCGCCCGGGCGATGTCGAGGCCGTGGAGCAGCATCTCGTTGACCAGGTGCGCGAGCACGCCCGCGACCGGCACCCGCGAGCCGCCCAGCCACCGCACCGGCTTCTCCGGGTCGAGGTCCGCGCTGACCAGCAGCACCTCGGCGATGTCCGCGCGCAGCCGCGCGGCCAGCCGGACCGGGTCGCGCTCCGGGTAGAGCTCCAGCGCGAGCGAATTCATCCGGGAGATCGTGTCGACGCTCGCCGCGTCGATCGGCTCCGCGAGGCCCGGCAGCGGGAGCGGCCCGCCGTCGCCGCGGATCATCGCCGGGTACATCAGCGCGATCATCCCCACGTGGGACGCCGCTTCCGCGATCGACCACTCGCCGAGTGCTCTCGTGTGCGGGTCGCCGACGCCGGTCAGCAGGTCCGCGAACCGGCCGCCGACCTCGGGGAGGGCCGCGCGCACCTGGTGCCACTGTTCGACCGTCACGGCTTCCGACGCTAGCCCGCGGGCGGGCCGGTCCGGGTCTCCGAAGGTGCGGTTATCTTCTGGGCATGGCCCGGCTCCTGCCCCGGTCGACCCGGTGGCGGGTCGCCCTCTTCGCCGCCCTCGCGTCGGCGCTCGTGCTCGGCCTCGGGTCCTACTGGTTCGTGAACGCGCTGCAGAGCAGCCTCGAACCCAACGCGAGCGCCCGGGCGAGCGACAAGGCCGACGCGTTGCTCGCGCTGCTGAACTCGGGGGTCGCCCCGGCCGACGTGCCGCAGCGGTACCCGAAGGGTGGCGGGTACATGATCAGCCGGGAAGCCGCCGACTGCTCGCTCGGCCGCCCGGAACGGTTCTCCGGCGGCGAGCCGGTCCGGGTCTACGGGCCCGACTGCGTCATCGTCGAGCCGTTCGGCCTCGACGACCAGCTCTACAGCACGGCGCGGACGAAGGACCGCCGCTACGCGGTCGTGTCCGCGGAGAACCTCGACCCCGCCGGCCTCGAAGCCGTGGCCACCGCCCGGCAGCTCCTCTGGGGCGGGGTGCCCGCGGCCGCGCTGCTCGTCGGGGCCGTCGCCTGGTTCGCCGTGCGGCGGTCGCTGCGCGCGGTCGGGGCGATCCGGACCGAGGTCGACGGCATCCGCGCGCGGGATCTGGGCCGCCGCGTGTCGGTGCCCGACTCGGGCGACGAGATCACCGAGCTCGCCGTCACGATGAACGCGATGCTCGCGCGGCTCGACGAGTCCGTCCGGCGGCAGAGCCGGTTCACCGCGGACGCCTCGCACGAGCTGCGCACGCCGCTGGCGTCGATGCGCACCCAGCTCGAGGTCCAGCTCGCCCACCCGGACCGGCTCGACTGGCGCCGCAGCTTCGAAAACGCCGTCCTGGACGTCTCGCGGATGGAGACGCTCACCGGGGACCTCCTGCTGCTCAGCAAGCTGGATGCCGGCCGGCCGACCGGAACGGCCCGGATCGCGCTCGCGGAGCTCGTCACCGGGCACCTCACCGCGCGGCCTCCCCGCGACGGCGTCGAGGTGCGCCCGGAACTCGACGCCGATCCGGTGGTCCACGGGCACGCGGGGCGCCTGGAGCGCGTGCTGCGCAACCTCGTCGACAACGCCGAGCGGCACGCCCGCAGCCGCGTGATCGTCACGCTCACCGAGGCCGGCGGCCAGGCCGTGCTGACCGTCCGGGACGACGGCCCCGGCATCCCGGCCGCCGAGCGTGAGCGCGTCTTCGACCGGTTCGTCCGCCTCGACGACGACCGGGCGCGCGAGGACGACGGCGGCTCGGGGCTCGGGCTGGCGATCGCCGTGGAGATCGCGCGGACGCACGGCGGCACGCTGCGCGTCGCCGAAAGCGCGCCCGGCGCCTGCCTGGAGCTGCGCTTACCGCTTGCCTGAAGACTTCTTCAGGCTGCTTAAGCTCCGGTTCAGCGTGGTCACAAGATCCTCCCGCCATGCTGATCGACTTCGCGCCGGCTCCGGCGCGCACGCGCGAAAGCCGCGCGGTCCCCTACGTCGTCGCCGTGGTCGCGTTCGCCGGGTACGCCGCTTGGTCGCTGCAGCGGCTGCGGACGTTCGACGCGAGCGGGTTCGACCTGGGGATCTTCGAACAGGCGGTGCGGTCCTACGCGCACGGCCGCTGGCCGGTGTCGGACCTGCTCGGCGCGGGCTTCCCGACGCTCGGCGACCACTTCCACCCGATCCTGGCGCTGCTGGCGCCGGTTTACCTGCTGTGGCCGTCGCCGGGCTGCCTGGTGGTCGCCCAGGCCCTGCTGTTCGCGCTGTCCGCGGTGCCGGTGACGCGGTGCGCGATCGAGCTACTCGGCACGCGCCGGGGTGCGCTCGTGGGCGCCGGGTACGTGCTGTCGTGGGGGCTGCTGTCCGCGGTGAACTTCGACTTCCACGAGGTCTGCTTCGCCGTCCCGATGCTGGCCTTCGCCGCCGAACACCTGCTGCACGAGCGCTGGCGGGCCGCGGTCTGGTGCGCGCTGCCGCTGGTGCTGGTCAAGGAGGACCTGCCGCTGACGCTCGCCGCGGTCGGCGTGGTGCTGGTGCTCAACCGGCAGCGGCGGCTCGGCTGGACGGTGATCGTCTTCGGCGTCGCGACGTCCGCGCTGCTGTTCCTGGTCGTGTTGCCGGCCTTGAACCCCGCCGGGGCTTACGCGCACGGCAGTGGTTTCAACCCGTTCGGCGGGGCGATCGTCAAGGTTTCGATGCTGCTGGCCCTGCTGGTGCCGACCGCGTTCGCCGCCGTGCGGTCGCCGCTGCTCGTCCTCGCGGTGCCGACGCTGCTGTGGCGGCTGGTCTCGGCCAACGACCGTTACTGGGGCATGGGTTACCACTACAGCGCGGTGCTGATGCCGATCGTGTTCCTCGCCGGCCTGCACGGCGCCCGCCGGTTCGGCGGGTTCCGGCGGTACCTGCCGGTGTGCGCGGTGGCCGCCGGGCTGGCCTCGCTCGGGTTGCAGGCGGCGCACCTGACCGACGGCGTCTGGACACCGGCGCAGCGGGCCGGGATCGACGCGGTCCTGGCCCGGATCCCCGACGGCGCCACGGTGCTGGCGTCCAACCGGCTGGCCCCGCACCTGACGTCCCGCTGCACGGTGCGGTTCTTCGACGGGGTCACGGACCAGCGGCCGGAATGGGTGGTCGTGGCGCGGCCGGAACAGTCCTGGCCGACGACGCTCGCGACGAAGGCCGCGGCACTGGCGGAGCTGGCGGACACGGGGTACGTGCGCGTCGACGGGACGGACTCCGTCGTGCTGCTCCACCGTGAGTAGGGAACTCGCAGCGGTAACCGGCCAGTCGGGGGGCGTGCCGGCCGGTTACCGCCGCACCGAGGAAGAGGGGACCCCGGCTCAGGAATGACGCTCGGATCCGCGCTTCACTCGATCGAGTGACGTCAGGCCGGATCGGCCAGAATGCCGTTGACATACGAGCCCGGGTGGGTGGCCGCGTCCTGGCGGAGCACCGGGAGGCCGGCCGGCCAGTCCGCGGTGAGCGGCTGGGTCTGGCCGGGCGGGATCGTGTTCAGCTTCGCGGGCGTCCAGGACTTCCCGCCCGCGGCCGGGATCAGCACGGTGATCGTCGCCGAAGCCGTGGTCCCGGGCGTCACCTCGTTGTATTCGACGCCGTTGTCGACGCGCGGCAGGTGGTACACCGCGCCGAACGCCGGGTCGTCCGGGCCGACGAGGTCGACGCCGGGCACGCCGTGCAGGCCGCACGTGCGGTCCGAGACGTTCCGGTAGGTCAGCGGGAGGTCGTACTGGCCGGGGCTCTTCTCCTTCGGCTTGCCCAGGGCGACCGCGAGGTCGGCCGTCGTGCACCGGGGCGTGCCGGACGTCTTCGCCGCGGCGGGCGCGGCCGGCGCCGCGGGAGCGGGGGCCGCGGCGGCACCGGCGCCCGTGCCGCCGTTCGCGGCGGGCGCCGCCGAGGAGCCGGTGGACCCGCAGGCCGTGAGGGCGAACGCTCCCGCGACCGCCGCGACCCCGACCGGAATGCGCTTGCCGAGCATGCCGTTCCTCCCTGCGTCGAATGATCGAACTCACCGGGAGAGATGCCCGGCGGCCCCGTGGGGATGCGCCGGGATGCGATCGATCACCGCAGCGCAACCCGCGCGACCGCCGGACGTCGGAAAGGGAGTCAGCTGCGGCCGAAGCAGACAAACGGCATCAGCGGCTCCGCCCGTGCCGCGTCCGCCAGAGCCCGCGCCGGCGGCGTGCCCGCCGAGAGCGCCTTGTGGAACGCCAGCATCACGCCGCCCGCGGTGCGGTCGTCGACCCGGGCCACGCTCGACACCACCGTGCGGCTGCCGCCGTAGAGCAGCGCCGCCGTGAAGCCCAGGACCTCGTCGCCCGCGCGGACCACCGCCTGGCCGACGTCGCACGACGACAGCACCACCTGCTCCGGGGCCGTCGCCAGCTGCTGGACGTCGTAGGCCATCAACGGCCCGTCGGCCAGGTTCAGCCGGGAGAACAGCACGTTTTCCTGCTCGTGGTGGCCGTGTGCGGCGAAGTGGGCCAGCCGGCAGCCGTCGAACGCCTTGAGCGTCGCCGCGACCGTCGCCTCCGGGCCGGTCAGGACCTCGGCGTCCGGGTACAGCGGCGCCAGCCGGGCGACCTCCGCCTCGGCGTGGGTCAGGTCCGAGCCCGCGACGAGCAGCGGCGCGCCGGTCGCCCGGCCGGACCGGCGGCCCGCGTCGAACCAGGCCGACGACGACGGCGTGACCGTCACCGGGCGGCCGTGCAGCGTCGGCAGCAGTCCCCACGGGATCGCCGAAAGCGCGCCGGTCGGCACGACGACGACGTCGAGGTCGCCGAGCCGGGACGCCAGCGGGGCCAGCAGGATCGCGTCCAGTGCGGTGACCTGCGTCCGCACCGACCGGCGGATGACCCGGTCCAGCTGCGGCGGCAGCTGGCGCCCGCACAACGCGTCGAGGTCGCTGTGCAGCCGCGCGACCGGCTCCGCCACGGCCGACGCCGGGCCGAGCTCGACCAGCGCCACCCGGTGGTTCGCGATCACCTGCGCGCACAACGCACCCCGGTCGGCCAGGAAGCAGACCATCGCGCTGCCGGTGTCGGCCAGCTCGTCGCCGATCTCGCGCAGCTTCGCTTCGGCGTGGTCGGCGGCCACGCCCTCGGCCTGCCAGCCCTTGGCGCGGATCTCGCGTTCCAGCGCGGCACACCGCTTCACGGCCTGGGTGTCCGGCTTCCCGGCCAGCTCGCCCGCCCGGATCTGCATCGAGAGGAACCGCAGCTCGGCGACGGCGTCGACGGTCTCCGGGTGGGCCGGCGGGCGCACCGGCCGGAACCGGAACGCCTGGGCGCGCGAGCGGTCGAGCCAGCGGAACACCACGCCCGGCGAGCGCTGGGCCAGCGCGGCGGCGAGTCCGGCGTCGGCGAGTTCCTTGCCCAGTGACGTCGTCCCGGTCTGCAGGTCGACGCTGCCGAACCGGCTGCGGTGCCGCTGCAGCTGCGTCAGCCCGGCCCGCGCGTTCGCGAACGTGACGCGCCGGTGGCCGGTCGCCGCCCCGAGCTCGGCCAGCGCGAGCCGCCGCACCAGGCGGTTTTCCAGCGGCGCGCTCCGGCGGTCGCGCGGGGCGATCGCGGCGCGGGCGCCGTCGAGGTCCCCGAGCGCGATCCGGACCCGGGCCGCCAGCAGGCTCGCGATCTCCGCGTCGTTGCGGAGGCCGAGCCCGGTGAGCCGGTCGGCCAGTGCGGTCGCCTCGGCGCCGATGCGGGCGATCCGCCGTCCGGCCGCGAAGTCCGCGCGCAGCACGGTCAGCTGCGCCACCGCCGCCCAGGTTTCGTTGCCGCGACGGCGGAACCGGCGTTCGGCACGGCCGGCCCAGCCGCGCGCGGCCGCCGGGTCGCCGCTCGCCAGCGCGGCCAGCGCCCTGGTCAGCTCGGCCTCGGCGTGTTCCTGGTTCATCCGCAGCCGCGGGAACTGCACGAGCGCGGCGTCCAGTTCGGCGGCGGCTTCGTGCGGCAGCCCGGCGGCCAGCAGCGCCCGCGCCTTGTCGACGGCCAGCACCGGCAGCATCCCGACGCTCTGCGCGGCGTAGAACCCGCTCGCCGCGTCGAAGTCGCGCAGGGCACCGGGGATGTCACCGGTGAGCACCCGCGCCTGGCCGCGGCCGTGCGCGGCCTTGGCGAAGATCCTGGCCAGGCCCTCTTCGTCGGGGTGGCTGGCCCCGACCTGCTCGCACTGGTCGAGATCGGCGAGCGCGAGCCGGACGCGTCCGGCGTACTGGTGCAGCATCGCGCGGTTGAGCAGCGTCCTGGCGAGCACGACGAACTCGCCCGCCTGCCGCAGCAGCGGGACGGCTTCGTCGAAGCACGTCAGCGCCTCGTCCATCCGGCCGATCAGGATGAGCACGAGACCCCGTTGCTGGCGCAGGATCCCGCGCCCGGCGTCCGACACGAGGACGTCGGCTTCGTCGAGCAGCGCGAGGCCGCGGGCGCTGTTGCCGAGCGCCGTTTCGACGGCCGCGTACGTGCCGAGCACGCGCGTCGCGAGGTCGGGCCAGGCCGGCCACGCGGGCGGCGGTGCCGTCGCGGGCAGGCCGAGCAGCCGCGCGGCGGCGCGGATCAGGCGTCCCCCGACCACCGGCTGGCCGTTGTTGGTCGCGGCGACCGCACGCCGGTGCAGGTCGCGGACCCGGTCTTCGACCCTCGGCGACGCGACCACGGGCTGCCCTTTCGGCCGGGGAAGGACGCCCCGGATCGTACCTCCGAGTCAGAGGTATCAGGCAGCTTCGAAACCTTCGAAATCTACAGCTCGACGGCCGGCGTGCTCACCGTCCTCGAGCGGCCCACCGTGCGCACCAGCACCTGGACCATCCCGTGCGGCACGCCGCCGACGGCGAACCGGCCCTCCGCGTCGGACGCCGTCGTCAGCGGGCCGGTCGCCGTGCGGACCTCGATCGGGTGCTCGGCCGGCGGAGTGAGCCAGCCGTCCAGGCGGATCGTGCCGCCCGGTTCGGGGCTCACGTTCACCATGATCGTCAGGCTTTCGCTGTCGAACGTGATGAGCCTGCCCTGTTCGGCGGCGCTGCGCGCGTCCGCCAGCCGCTCCTGTTCGCGGATGCGCATCACCTCCAGGTCGACGTCCTCCAGCTGGATCGCGAACCGGATCTGGTCCACCAGTGTGGGAGGCATCGGGTCGGCGTCTTCCCACAGCTCGCGCACGCCGGCCAGCAGCCGGAAGTCGAGCTCGTCCAAGGGCTCGTTCGCGCCTGGTGGTTCGACGGTGGTCACAGCCAATCTCCTTCGCCGTTGGCGAGTAGCTGCTCGCGCAGGCGCGCGAGGCAACGTCCCCTGGTCGGGCCGATACTCCCCCTCGGCATGCCCAGCCGGGCGCCCACTTCGGCGTAGTCCGGCCGGTGCACGAACGCCACGATCCGCAGCAGGCTGCGGCAGCGTTCGGGCAGGTTGTCCACCGCGCGCCAGAGCCGCACGCGCTGGTCCTCGCGCAGCACCCCCTCCTCGGGTGCCGGTGAAGCTTCGGCGAGCCGCTCCGGGAGTTCCGGCAGCGGCCGCTCGACCTGGCGCTTTTCCCCAGTGCGCCAGGCCTCCCGCTTGGTGACGGTGATCAGCCAGCCGGTCAGCGCGACCGGCGAACGGATTTCCGTGAACGACCCGAGCAGCCGCAGCCACGTCGTCTGCACGACGTCGGCCGCCTGATCGGCGTCGAGTCCCTGGTCACGCGCCACCTGCCAGAGCAACGGCGTGAGCAGGGAAACCAGTTCGTCCAGCGCCGCGCGGTCGCCCGCCCGCGCGGCGTCGAACAGGGTCGCCACGCGAGCGTGGTCGGTCTTGGCCACGTTCACAGCGAGCCCAATGCGGTCCAGGCGCGCTTGACGACGGTCTCCCGGTCGACCGTGGCCAGGTCCCCGGACTGCAGCAGGGCCTTGCCGAGTTCGGCCGCGGCGAGCGGCGCGGCGAACGACGTCCCGTCCCAGACCGCGAAGCCGGCGCTGTAGTCGTCGGGGTCGAAGGAGTTGCGGCCGAAGCCCGGCACCTCGTGGTCGGCGGCCGCGGTGCCGCGGACGTCGGTCGGGTACGTGCTGACGACGCCGGCGCCGGTGGCCCAGCAGTGCACCCACGGGCCTTCGTTGGAGAACAACGCCTTGCTCGTGGTGACGTCGGGGTTGAGCGCGCCGACGCTGATCACCTGCGGGCCGCTGCCGCCGCCGAGCGGCTGGTCGGCGAAGGCCGCCGGGTAGAACCGGCGCGTGGTGGCGTCGTTGCCCGCGGCCGCGACGACCAGCACGCCGAGGCCGAGCAGCTCCGCGATCACCGCACCGAACTGGCCGGTGAAGGCGACGTCCGCGGCGTCTTCGAGGTAGTAGCCCATCGAGAGCGAGACGATGTCCACCATGTCCTGCGGGCGGTTGTTCGCCTGCGCGGTCCGGACGCGGTCGGCCAGCAGGTGCAGCGCGAGCAGCACGTCGGCCTCGTAGGCGACGCCGTCGCTGTGCACCACGCGGATGGCCAGGGTGTCGGCTTCGGGGCAGGCCTGCCGGACGATGCCGGCGATGAACAGGCCGTGCCCGGTGTCGGTGTCGACGTCGCCGATCAGCGGCTGGCCGGTGGTCGGCGCGTCCCAGAAGCCGGTCAGCAGCTGGGTGGGCACGGTGGTGCCGGACCCGAGCTCGGCCGCCAGGATCGCGGCCTGGATGTCCGGGGCGACGGCGAGCCCCGAGCCGGCGGCCGGCGGGGCGGAGCGGTCGGCCAGCCCGAACCACGGGTGCGGGCCGATGCCGGTGTCGAGCACGGCGATCACCGGCCGCCGGTGGGCGGGCTTCGGGCTGCGGTAGGGCGGGGCGGCGGCCAGCGTCACCGGGATCCGGTTGGCGCCGCGGGTGCGCCCGTACGAGCTGCCCGCCCCGAACCCGCTGGTCTCCCAGGGCGTGCCGCCGAGGCCGCTGGTCTCCCACGGCACCCCGCCGAACACCGGCGACGTGAACAGCAGGTGCTCGATGGACATCTCCCGGACGATCTCCGGGTCCAGTTCCGGCTTCTCGCCCGAGGCGGCGGACCGCAGCAGCTGCAGCGCCTTCCAGCAGTCGACGACGACCGGCTCGGCGTCTTCACGGACGTGCAGCAGGGCGCGGACGGGCAGGTCGTCGAGCTGCCGGGCGCGGGCGAGCTCCTTCCGGTCGTAGCCGGCCGGGGCGGCGTAGAGACCGATGCGGGCGAGGACGTTGTTGATCGCGGCCAGCGTCCGCTGGTCGCGGAGGTACCGCTGCGGGATGAGGAACACCCCCGGCCGGTACACGGTCGTGCGCGGGGCCGGCTGCCCGGCCGCGACGACGGCCGTCGCCGGGTCCAGCACGCGTGCGCCGTGCCGGTCCAGCAACTGCCTCGGCGGGGCCGGGAGCTCGTTGAGCGTGCTCGCGTCCTCCACCGCTGTGTCCGCGGTCTCGTCTCGCACGATCCTGACGACCATCGGGTCCACCCTCCTGCTGCCTCTGCCCCCGTCACTGATCACCAACGGCACCCGGGAAAGACCGGTGGGCCGCCCTTGGGATACGACACGGACATCACGAATGCATAACGACGACGGCAAACGGGTGACGACGTATCTGGCGCGCCCGGCTCACCCACTTGGCCCTCCGGAAGTCACGAAGCATGCGGGGAGATCACCATGGTTGTGCTCCGGTCGAGCACGCACGAGGCCGCCTTCACAGCGGAGCCGTCGACCGGCGGCGGCTCCTTCACGGTGCCGCTCGACCTGCCGCCCGGTCCCGGCGACAGCGCTCCCGCACTCGCGCTGCGCTACACGACCGGCGCGCCGAACGGCCCGTTCGGCGGCGGGTTCACCCTGCCGCTGCCGCACGTCGGGCCGGCGGACGGCGCCACGCCGTCCGGTGCGGCGGGCCGGCTCGTCCGCCGCGGCGAGGGGTTCCTGCTCACCACGGCGGCCGGCCTGCGGCACTTCCTCGGCCCCGGCGACGGCGCCACCTGGTACCTCGACCGGACCGAGGACGCGTTCGGCGCCACCGCGACGTTCGGCTGGGCGCACCACAGCGGCCAGGCCTACCTCACGCGCGTCTCCTACGGCCCGTACGAAGTGGAGTTCACCTACGAGCCGCGGCCGGACGTGCTGCGCCGGGGCCGCGGCGGCACCCTCGTCACGACGGCCCTGCGGTGCGCGCGGATCGACCTGCGGGTGCCCACCTCGACGCGGCCGCTGGTGCGGCGGTGGACCCTCGGCTACGACGCCGACGACGTCACCGGCGCGTCCCTGCTGACGTCGGTGGCGCTCACCGGCTTCGACACGCACGGCACCGAAACCGCCGCGCCGGTCCTGCGGCTGGCGTACGCCTCCTTGGAGGCCCCGCCGCCGCGGCGGGTCCAGCTGGCCGTGCGGGCGCGGTCCGGCGGCGGGGTGTCCGTGCTCGACGCCGTGCCGTACCACTCCTTCGAAGACCCGCCCCGCACCGGACGGCTGTGCGAAATCGACAACGGGATGGGGCTGCGGACCGCGATCGAGTACGCGACCGTCGCCTCGGTGCCGGTCGTCCGGCGGGTCTCGCTGCGCGAATCGGGCACCGGCCACGTGGGCGTGACGGAGTTCGAATACCACGACAGCCGGCTCCCGGTGTTCGGCCGCGTGGTCCAGGACGACCTCGGCGACGAGTACGCGCCGACCCTGCGGACCGTGCGCTGGTTCGGCGACGAGGGCCTGCTGACCAAGGAGGAGACCTACGGCCTCGACGGCTCTCCCGCGGCGGACCGGCCGTACCGCCGCGTCGAACACCTCCGGCGTCCACAGTGGACGCGCTCGGTGACGACGGTGTTCGAACGCCGGGCGGTGCCGGTGTCGGTCACCACGAAGGAGACGGCCTTCGACACGGCCGGGAACCCGACGCGGGAGGTGGAGACGACCGAACGGCCCGGGCGGGAGCCGGTCGTGCGCGAGACCCGGACCGAGTACGCGACCGATCCCGAACACCGGTTCGCCGCGCTCCCGGCCCGGGTGCGCGAGGTCGACGGCACCGGCGAAGTACTGGGCGACCGGATCTTCCGGTACGACGAAGAGCCCGACGGCGCCGCCGGTTCACACGGCCTGCTCACCGCGCGGGAGGAGCTGGTGCTCACCGACGCGCTCGTCGCCGGCGTCTACGGCGCGCACCCACCCGACCTCCGGCACCACGGCTACCACCGCCGTCCCGGCGAGGACGGCTGGTGGGTCACCACGTTCCACGGGCGGCTGGACACCGTCGCCGGGCTGCGCACGACGACGACCGATCCGCTCGGCCACACCCGGGAGGTCCGGTATTCGGCCGACCGCTGCTTCCCCGAGGTGGCCACGGACCCGCTGGGGAATGTCACGGTCACGCGGTACGACGTCCGGACGGCCCAGGTGTGCGAGGTGACCGATCCGGCGGGCGCGGTCACCACGCTGACCCACGACCCGCTCGGCCGGCCCGAAACGGTGGTGCGGCCGGGCGACTCGGCGGAGCTGCCGACCGTCCGGTACCGCTACGACGGCACCCGCGTCACCACCGAGCAGCGGGCGGTGTCGGGCGAGGTGGAAGTGCTGGTGAGCGCCGAACTGCGCGACGGCGCCGGGCGCCTGCTGGAGCGGCGGCACGCGGAACTGCTCGGCGACGTCGTCGACGAGCACCACGAGTACTGCGCGCGCGGCCTGGTGTGCCGGACGAGCCGGGTGTTCCGGGACGGCGATCCGGTGCCCACGCCCGCCGAGTTCCGGTACGACGCACTGGGCCGCCCGCTGGACGTCGCCGAGGACCACTCGAGCGAGGAGGGCGTGTTCGATCTCCTCGGGCGGGAGCTGCGGGGTCCGGACGGTGCCGTGCACGTGCGGGACGCGGCCGGGAACGTCGTCGAGTCGCGGACCGCGGGCGGGCACACGGTGTTCCGGGTCCGCGACGGATGCGGCCGGGTGGTCGCGGTGCTGGTCGACGACCCGCACGGGACGCCGGTCACCACCTTCACCCACCACGACGGCGGGCTCCCCGTGCCGCTCGGCGCGGGGCCGCACAGCTGCGGGCGGCTGGTGCGCGTCACCGACGAATGCGGCGTGACCCAGTTCGGCTACGACGCGCTCGGCCGGCCGGCGGAGAAGCGCTGGCGCCCGGCGCACGTCGCCGTCGAGTACCGGCTCGACGTGACGCGCCGGGCCGACGGGCGCGTGTCGGAGGTGGCCTACCCCGACGCCGGCGACGGGCGGCTGACCGTGCACCACCAGTACGACGAGGTCGGCAGGCTGGTCAGCGTGCCCGGCTTCGTCGACGCCGTCGCCTACGACCTGAGCGGCCGCCGCACCGCGGTGCACTACGCGAACGGCGTCAGCGAGCACTGGGCCGGCGGACGGCACGTGCTCACCGGCCCGGGCGGGCTGGTGCGCGACATCGAGCCCGGTTCTGTCTCGGAGCCGCTGTCCGGCAGCGAGATCCGGGACGCCTTCGGCCGGCTGCGCGGGGTCCACGGCGACGGCGTCAACGCGCTGTACAGCTACGACCACACCGGCCGCCGCGTCCGCACCCTGGTCACCGACGGCGCGCACATCCGCGAAGTGCTGACCCCGGACGACCACTACGCCATCGAGGACGGCGAACTGGTGGTCGTGGTGGCGGGCGCGGTCCGGCGCTACGCGGACGGCCGCACCCGCTACCTGCACTTCGACGACGCCGGCGGGATCGCCCTGACCACCGACGAGCACGGCGCGGTCGTGCGTGGTGAGCCGGATTAGCACCCGGCTCACCAGGTTCAGTCGAGGACGGCCAGGTCGAGCCGGCTGAGGCGGTCGGGGTCGGCGAGGATGTCGATCTCGGCGATCCGGCCGCCCGCGACCGTGAAGCCCAGCACCGAGAACGGCCGGCCTTCGCGCGTCGCGACCACCCCGGCCGCGCCGTTGACCAGCGCCCGGTGCACCACGCCGCCGCCGGCGCCGAGGCGGGAGAACGTCAGCGCCTGGTTCGCCACCGCCGCCGCGCCGTGGACCTCGGTCGAGCCGCCCTGGGCCGCGCCGCGGTCCGCGCGCAGCACGACGTCCGGGTCCAGCACCGAGACGAGCGCGTCGAAGTCGCCGCCGCGGGCGGCCGCCAGGAAGGCGTCGACGACTTCGCGCTGGCGGGCGAGGTCCGGGTCGGGGGCGACCGGGGCGCCCTGGACCCGCCGCCGGGCCCGGCTCGCCAGCTGCCGCGTCGCCGCCTCGGACCGGCCGACGATCGGGGCGATCTCCTCGAACGGCATCGCGAACATGTCCCGCAGCACGAACGCGAGCCGCTCGGCCGGGGTGAGCGTGTCGAGCACGACCAGCAGCGCGAGACCGACCGAGTCGGCCATCAGCGCCTCGTGCTCGGGGCCGGCGTCCTCGCGGCTGATGACGGGGTCGGGCACCAGCGCTTCCCACGGCTCTTCGCGCCGGGCTTTGCGCGACCGCAGCATGTCGAGGCAGACCCGCCCGACAACGGTGGTGAGCCAGCCGGCGAGGTTCTCCACGGCGGCGGTGTCGCTGCGGCTGAGCTTCAGCCACGCCTCCTGGACGGCGTCCTCGGCTTCGGTCAGCGAGCCCAGCATCCGGTAGGCGACGGACCGCAGGTGGGCGCGGTGGGTCTCGAAGCTGCGGGCGAGAAGCTCCTCGGTCACGGTTCGTCCTTTCGCGGTGCGATCACCACCCTGACGGTCGAGGCCGCACCTTTGTGACAGATCAGACGACTGTGTGCCGATGAGCGGAATCTTCCCTTGACGTACGATATATCAGGAACTAATCATCGGATCTCTCCGGACGAGGAGGTCCTTTGAGAATCCGACTGCTTGCCTGCCTCGCCGCCGCCGTCGCACTGGTGGCGAGCCTGGTCAGTCCCGCGAACGCCGAGCTCTACCACCCGCGCCAGGACTGGCTGCGGGCCTCGACGGCCGGGCTGTTCCTGCACTGGGGCATGTTCACCGCGCCGCGGCACACCGACTGCGCCGCCTGGGAGCGCGACGTCACCGGCGGTGGCTGGACGCCGGACTACTGGATCGACGAGGCCAGGAAGCTGGGCGCGTCCTACGTCGTCCTCACCACCTTCCACAGCCGGCTGGGCTACGCGCGGCCGTGGCCGTCGAAGATCCCCGGCAGCTGCTCGACGCAGCGCGACTTCCTCGGCGAGCTGATCGCCGCGGGCCGGGCCAAGGGTATCCGCGTCATGCTCTACATGACCGACGATCCCCAGTGGCACAACGAAACCGGCCACGAATCCCTCGACTCGGCCGCCTACTCGGCGTACAAGGGCAAGCCGGTCGACCTGACCACCCGGCCCGGCTTCGGCGAGTACTCCTACGACCTGTTCGACGAGGTGATGGACCGCTACTCCGACCTCGCCGGGTTCTGGATCGACAACGACAACGAGTACTGGGAGCAGCACGGGCTCTACGAGCGCATCCGCGAGAAGCGGCCCTCCTGGCTGCTGAGCAACAACAACGAAGACACGCCGATCATGGACACGGTCAGCAACGAGCAGAAGACCGGCATGACACCGTCCTACGACTACCCGCAGGCGGTCTACACGCCGATGCCGCGGCTCACCGAGGCGGACTACAAGCTGCCGACCAACGGCGACTGGTGGTACAGCGGCGGTGACCAGGCCGTCGACTTCCGGCTCTCCACCGGCCGCTACATCACGAACGCGGGCTCGTCGATCAAGTCGCTGATGGCCGAAACCGCCATGCTGAACGGCAAGTTCCCGCCGCAGCAGGAGGCGTTCAACAACTTCATGGCGTCCTGGACGCAGCCGATCAGGGAATCGCTGACCGGCACCGAGGGCGGCGGGTACATGTACGGCGGCCTGCAGCCCGGCTTCTGGAACGACGGCGCGCACGGCGTGATCACCGTCAAGCCCGGCGCGCGGACGCAGTACGTGCACGTCGTCACGCGGCCGTCGACGAACCTGGTCCGGCTGCGGGACAACGGCTACCGCGTCACCGGCGTGTCGGACCTGCGGACCGGGAAGCCGATGCGGTTCGCGCAGTCCGGGGGTTATCTGTCCATTCTGGACATCAAGGACTGGGACACTTACGACACCGTGTTCAAAGTGGACACCGCGGGGCAGCAGTACTTCTACGACAAGAGCACGATCAAGGCGACCGCGTCGTCCAACACGGCAACGGCGGCGAACCTCGTCGACGGCAGTTACCTGAACTTCTGGGACGCGGGTGGTCAGCTCCCGGTGTCGGTGACGCTGGACCTGGGCCGGAAGCGGTCGACGGCCTACCTGGCGGTCCACGAGCGCGAGTCGTCGCCGACGTACGCACGGGAATCCTTCGGCCGCGCCGAGGATTCCGCGCGGATCAAGGACTACCGTGTCCACGCCAGCGACGACGGCAAGAACTGGCGCACGGTCCGCAGCGGCGCCCTGCCGAGCAACCGCGGCGTCCAGTTCATCGACGTCGGCGAGGTGCACGCACGCTACCTGCGGCTCGAGGTGCTGAACACGTGGTCCGGCCCGCAGGCCAAGCCGTACTACCGGCAGCTCGCGCTCGACGAGATCGATGTCGCCTACGGCTACCCCGACCCGCGCGGCGAGGTGCCGCTGGAGGCCGAGTCGTGGCGCAACGGTTTCGAGGGCAAGGCGACGCCGGTGTGGTGCGAGGCGTGCTCGGGCACGAACGCGGTGACCGGCCTCGACCGCGGCGCGGTCGTCTTCCGGGACGTCCAGGCCACGGGTCCGTCCCGGCTGCAGCTGGACACGACCGGGCCGGGCACGCTTTCGGTGAGCGTCAACGGCGCGGCCCCGGTCACGGTCGCCGCCCCGGGGGCGATCCCGGTGCCGCTCAACGCCGGCGCCAACACGATCAAGGTCTCCGGAACGACCGGGCTCGACCGGATCGCCGTGGCGCCGATGCCGCCCGAGTCGTACACGCCGAAGACGACGTTGACCGTGCAACCCGCCGGCATCCAGTGGGTTTCGCCGGGTCAGCAGTCGCTGCGGATCGACGCGTCGCTGCGGCTGGACGTCGACGACCCGATCGACCAGGTGTCGCTGGCCCCGGTCGTCCCGGCGGGCTGGACGGTCACCGGCGGCCCGGCGACGACGTCGGCGCTGGGGCTCGGCCAGGTCCTGAGCGGGTCGTGGACGGTGACCGCGCCCGCGGCCCAGGACGTGAACATCCCAGTGACGGCGACCTTCCGGACGCTCGGGCGCGCGAAGTCGGTGAGCAAGCCGGTGCAGGTGAAGCAGCGGCCGGCGGACCGGGTGTTCATGCGCGAAGCGGAGGACTCGGCGAACGACATCGGCGACGCCGGCGTCACGAACTGCTCGCCGTGCTCGGGCGGGCAGAAGGTGCGCAACATCGGGCCGGGTGCGGCGGTGACGTTCTCCGGCGTGACGGTGCCCGCGGCGGGCCAGTACACCTTGTACCTGGACTTCACCGTCAACGGCGACCGGTCGTACTTCGTGTCGGTGAACGGCGGGGCGCCGGCCGAGGTGAAGGTCAGCGGCGCCGGGAACAACACCCCGTACACCACTTCGGTCCCGGTGACGCTGACCGCGGGCGCCAACACGATCCGGATCGGCAACGACCGCGCTGGGGCTCCGGATCTGGACCGGATTTCACTGGGTTAGCTCCCGTAGCACCCGGGCCGCGTCGACGTCGACGGCGCGGCCCGGGTCCCCGCCCGGCGCACTCCACGCGACGGACACCCACAGCTCGGCGTAGTCACCGCGGTCGATCCGCGGCAGCCGCCAGGTGAGCCGGCCGCCGGTCCGCTCGACGGCGTCCCCGCCGACCAGCCGCGACCAGTACGGCGGCACGTGCTGCCCGGCCCGCGAGCACCGCCGCAGCAGATCGGCCCCGGGCCCGCCGACGCTCACCACGGCGTCGGCGGTCTCGGCGGTGAAGGCGCTTTCCCAGGTGCGCTCTTCCTCCGGCGCGCCGGTCAGCTCGGCCTGGACGACGAACTCGCCGACGTCCTCCCGGGCCAGCACCCGGAGGATGGTGGTTTCGCGCGTGACCCCGGGCAGCCCGGACGCGGTGGTCCCGCACAGCACGTCGAGCCGCACGGAGTCGGCCCGCCACCGGCACAGCCGCGCCCCGGACGCGAGGCCCCAGGTCAGCTCCGGTCTCGCGGGCACGTCCCAGCCACCGGCGCGCACGGCGAACCGCACGTCCCCGAGCGGGGTGACGACGTCGAGCGCCCGCGGAGCCGTCCGCGAGAGGACTTCCGTGTCCAACATGGACACATCCTTACCCCACGGGCCGACCGGCGAAAACGCCCTGCGCGAACGTCACCCGACCGGGGACCCGGGTCAGAAACCGGAGGTGCCGTTCGGCGTGCCCAGCCCGGTCGGCCCGTCGTAACCCGCGCCCGCCGTGCAGAGGTACGTCCCGCCGCAGCTGCCGTTCGAACCCGACGTCACGTCGTACAGGCCGCTCGTGTGCGCGTACGGGTACGAGCCCGACGTCACCGAGTTGCCGGCCAGCGCGTACACGCTCGCGATCACCGGCGACGACAGGCTGGTGCCGCCGACCTGGACCCAGCCGTCCGCGCCCTGGGCCAGGCCCAGCGACAGCAGGAGGTCGCACCACGACGAGCTGCCGCAGCTGTTGTACGTGTCGTACACCCCGAGGCCGGTGGCCGGGTCCGCGACGGCCGAGACGTCCGCGACCGTCCTCTTCGCACACCCGGTGTCGTGCTGCCAGGACGGCTTCGCCTCCAATGTGGAGCATCCGCTGCCGCTGCCCTTCCACGTCGTCTCGGTCCAGCCGCGGGTGGTGGCCGTCGACTTCTTCAGCGTCGTGCCGCCGACCGCGGTGACGTACGGCGAGGAGGCCGGCCAGCTGACGCCGTAGCCGGAGTCGCCCGAGGACGCCGTCACCGCGATGCCCGGGTGGTTCAGGTGCGCGTCCGCGGCGAGGATCGTCGAGTCTTCGGAACCGCCGTAGCTGTTGGAAATGGCCACCACACCCGGTGTCGCCGCGGCCGTGTCGACCGCCGTCATCAGCGGGTCGGTATCCGGGGAATCGGCTTCCACCAGCAGGATGTGGCAGTCCGGGCAGGTCGCCGACACCGCGTCGAGGTCGAGGCTGATCTCCATCGCCCAGCCGTAGTCGGGCGCCGGGAGCGGGCTCGCCGCGCCGTTCTGGTTGACCTTCTTGAAGCAGCCGTTGGCCGTCGTGCACGGGGAAAGCCCGCGGGCGGCCCGGAACTTCGCCAGGTCGGCTTCGGCGGTGGGCGCGTCCTGGGCGTCCACAATGGCCACCGTGCGGCCGTCGGCGTGCAGCCCGCCGAGGTGGTAGGCGGCTTGGATCTCGGCCGGCCCGTAGCCGACCGGGGTGGAGACGACCAGCGGGCCGTTGCCCTTCGGTGACCGGACCGCCTTGCCGAGGCAGTGCATCTTGCCGGAGGTGGCGCAGCCGAAGTTCACGACGCCGCCGCTCTGCAGCGGCGCGGCTTCGGCGGTCGAGGTGGCCACCGTGAGCGGGGCGGCGAGCAGGGAGAGGACGACGAGGGACCGGAACAACCGTGGACGGGCCATGGCCTACTCCTCGGTAGGGGACGAGGTGTGGCGACGGATCGTCGCATGTCACTCGCTCGTGGTCACCCATCAGAAGAAGGTTTCTCGGTTCAGTCATTCGCCCACCGCGGCGAGAACCCGACGAAGAGTGACGAACCGACTCACCCATTTGCACATTGGTCCAGACAAGTGTTATGCAAAAGTGATCGAAGCACCGCTGACTGGGAGCTACTTTGTTGCGACTGGCAACAAATACCTCGTGGATCCCCAACGGCGGAGGTGTCACGGCGTGAACCGGACCTTGGACAAGCTTCGACGACGCGGCCCGGCGCTCGCGCTCGTCGCCTCGGCAGTGCTGGTGGCAGCCGGGCTGAGCGCCCCGGCCGCGCTGGCCGCGGACGACTACACCCAGAGCGTCAGCCAGCCCAGCGCCAGTCAGGTGCAGATCAGCTTCACCCCGACGACCCCGGCGCTGTACGTGGACGTCCACTACACCGGCGTGCCCGGCCTCGGCCAGCAGAACGTCCGGATGACCAACGGCTCCGGCACCTGGCGGACCACCGTCAACGGCCTGAGCAGCGGAAACGTCCTCGACTACTGGTTCACCTACGAGAAGGGCGGGCCGCAGTACGACACCCCGCACTTCAGCTACACCGTCGGCGGCGGCACGACGACGGTGGCCGCGCCGACGTTCAGCCCACCCGGCGGCACCTACTCGGCCGCCCAGACTGTGACCATCAGCAGCGCCACCGCGGGCGCGACCATCCGGTACACCGTGGACGGCTCGACGCCCACCGCGTCCTCGACGCTCTACAGCGGACCGATCAGCGTCCCGAACTCCCGCACGGTCAACGCGATCGCGCTCAAGTCCGGCTCGACGACGTCGGCGGTGTCGAGCGCGACCTACACGATCGGCACCCAGGCCGGCTGCCCGACGCAGTCCGACACCCCGAACTTCGGGCCCAACGTGCGGATCTTCGATCCTGGCATGTCCGCGGCGACGATCCAGGCGCAGCTGGACACGGACTTCAACAACCAGAAGGACACGCTCACCGCGCAGATGGCGGACCGGCGCGTGGCCCACCTGTTCAAGCCGGGCACGTACTCGGGCGTCCACGACAACGTCGGCTTCTACACTTCGGTGGCCGGCCTCGGCCAGAACCCCGGTGACGTGCTGATCAACGGCGACGTCACGGTCGACGCCTTCAACGCCTCCGACAACGGCGTCGCGCTGCAGAACTTCTGGCGCTCGGCGGAGAACATGGCGGTCAACCCGTCCGGCGGCAACGAACGCTGGGCGGTCGCGCAGGCCGCGCCCTTCCGCCGGATGGACGTCCGCGGCGGGCTGCAGCTGTACCCGGCGAGCTACGGCTTCGCCAGCGGTGGCTACATCGCCGACACGAAGGTGGCCGGCCAGGCCGCGTCGGTGTCGCAGCAGCAGTGGTACACCCGCGACTCCGCGCTCGGCAGCTGGAACGGCGGCGTCTGGAACATGGTCTTCTCCGGCACGAGCGGTGCGCCGGCGACCACGTTCCCGAACCCGCCGGAGACCACGCTGGCGACCACGCCGGTCTCCCGTGACGTGCCCTACCTCTACGTCGACGGCACCGGCAAGTACCGCGTGTTCCTGCCTTCGCTGCGCACCAACGCTTCCGGCCCGAGCTGGGCGAACGGCAGCACCCCGGGCACGTCGGCGCCGATGAGCCAGTTCTACGTCGTCAAGTCCGGCGACACGGCCGCGTCGATCAACAACGCCCTTTCCGCGGGCTGCAACCTGTTCTTCACGCCGGGCGTCTACCACCTCGACCAGACGCTCAACGTGACCAGGGCGAACACGACGATCCTCGGCATCGGCTACCCGACCCTGGTGCCCGACAACGGCGTCAACGCGATGCAGGTGTCCGATGTGGACGGCGTCCGGCTCAAGGGCCTGCTCTTCGACGCCGGCACGACGAACTCGCAGGCGCTGCTCACGGTCGGCCAGTCCGGCTCGTCGGCGTCGCACGCTTCGAACCCGACGACGGTCCAGGACGTGTTCTTCCGGATCGGTGGCGCGATCGCCGGCAAGGCGACGAACAGCCTGATCGTCAACAGCGCCAACACGATCATCGACCACATCTGGGCGTGGCGGGCCGACCACGGCAACGCGGGCACGTTCGGCTGGAACACCAACACGGCCGACACCGGGCTCGTGGTGAACGGCGCGAACGTGCTGGCCACCGGCCTGTTCGTCGAGCACTACCAGAAGTACCAGGTGATCTGGAACGGCCAGGGCGGCCGGACGATCTTCTTCCAGAACGAGATGCCCTACGACGTGCCGAACCAGGCGTCGTGGAACGCGCCGTCGGGGGTCGCCGGGTATGCCGCGTACAAGGTCGGAGCGAACGTGACCTCCCACGAGGCCTGGGGTCTCGGGAGCTACTGCTTCTTCGACACGAACCCGGCGGTGTCCAGCTACCACGCGTTCGAGGTGCCGAACACCAGCGGCGTCCGGTTCCACAGCCTGCTGACGGTGTCGCTCAACTACCGCGGCACGATCACGCACGTCATCAACGACACGGGCGGCGTCACGCCTTCGGGCACGGTGCCGGTGAACGTGGTCAGCTACCCGTAAGCGGTGGAGGACGCCTTCGGCGATGCGCTGAAGGCGTCCTCCACGGGGTCACTTCACGACGATGTAGTAGTCGCGGCCGAGGCCGGACCGCTTGCCGTCGGCGGTCCGGCTGTAGACCTGGATGGGGTAGAAGCCCGAGGCGTCCGGGGTGAAAGTGAAGCTCGCCCGGCCGTCGGGGCCGGCCGGGACCACGGTCGGGTTGTCCCAGTCCTCGTAGAGGTAGTAGACGTACTCGACGACGCCCGGCGTGCGCGGGGTCAGGGTGAAGACGCCGGCGACGCCGGGGCCTCCGCTGGCCACGTATTCCGGGTAGTCGGTGCTCGCCACCAGCGGGGCGTCACTGGCCGAGTAGCCGTTGCTCGCGAGACCGGATGTCAACCCGGTGCTGGTCGTGCTCCACACGTTGAGCCGGTGGGAACCCCGGGTCGCCGTGACGACGTTCGCGGTCGCGGTTCCGTCGGCCGCGGCGGCCACGGTGGTCTCGGGTCCATTGTCGATCCGGTAGGTGTAGGAGACGACATCGGCCATGCCGGGCGAGAAGCGGAACTCGGCCGGGATCCCGACCCCGGTTTCCCGGGGTCCGTTGACCAGCGGCTCCGTCGACTGCACGTAGAAGTGGTGGACGTGCTGCGGCGACCGGTTGCCGTCGCTGTCGACGCTCGCCACGTAGAGGTCGTCGGGCCCGGACGCCTGCGGCGTGTAGGACACCGTCGCCGACCCGCCGGGGTGATCGGCCGCCACGAAGGTGCCGGCCGGATCGGTGTTGCCCCAGTAGAACCCGACGACCGAGACGTCGCCGCCGGCGCTGAAGGTGAACGAGCCCGGCACGCCGGCACCGGGGTGCCAGGCGTTGTCGTCGGGGTACTCGGCCGACGTCACGACCGGCTCGGCGATCGGGGTGGCGGCACCCGCCTGCGCTGGTATGCCGCCCACCGCCACCACGGCGAGAAGTGCGGTGACCCCGTGACGAACTCTCATCGGAAACCCCCCATGTGAATCCTGTGTCAACCAAAGCTAAGCACAATCCGCGATGGACACGGCGGGTTTTTCGGCCGGCCCGGGACTCGGGGTCAGGCGATGTGCCACACCGCGGCGGCGCCGTCGAGCACCTCGGCGTCGAGGCCGAAGTAGCCGCGTTCGGGCTTGGTGTCGGTGCGCTTGCGCCCGGCCGGGACGGGGGCCAGCCGCCAGGTTTCGGTGCCCTGCTGCAGCACGCCTTCGTAGGTGTCCGGCGCCGGCTCCCCGACGCCGATGGCTTCGCTGTGGCCGAGGCTGCCGGCGACGAACGCGTACCGGTCGCCGAGGAGCGCCCCGACGATCGCGCCCGCGCCGGACCCCGAGCGTTGCAGGTGGCCGTTGTGCACGAACACCAGCGTCGGGCCGCGGGGCGCCTCGATGGCCCGGATGTCCAGCAGGTTCTCGGCCATGAGCACCGCCCGCATGCCCGCGAGGCGCGCGATCCTCGTGTCCCGGTCGCCGGGTTTGGCCGACGCCGCGTGGTAGCGCAGCAGGCCGCGCCCGGCGGTGGCGTGCACTTCTGCCCGCCGCCAAGCGGCGTCCAGCCGCGGTGCCCGGGCGCGGAGGGCGACGAGCAGGTCGTCGGCGAGCACCCGCAGCTCCCGGGCCTCGGGTGACGCGCCGGGTGACTGAGCCGGGTCGAGGATCGCCTCGGACCGGCTCCACCGCTCGTCGTCGCCGGTCAGGGCGGCGATGTCGACGTCAAGGCCCAGGTAGTCGCGGGCATGCTCGAGGTAGGTGCGCGGGCTGGGGGCGCTGAACATCTCCGTCGGGGCGTCGAAGCCGTGGCAGGTCAGCGGCTCGTCGGCGGTCTCGTTGTACTCGCGCAGCCACTTCAGCAGCTGCTGGTTGGCGGCCACTTCGCCCAGGTTGTGCGAGAAGCCGCCGTCGAGCGCGGCGACACGGTCGGTCTCCAAGGCGATCGACCGGAAGCCGTGTTCGGCGAGCCGGGCGAAGAGGTCGTTGCGCAGCCACGCGCAGGCCGGCTCGAAGTGGGTGGGCTCACCCAGCCCGAGCAGTTCGGCGGTGAAGTCGGTGACGTCCATGTGGTTGAATCGTATCCTTGAACACCCGGTTGAGACCTGCTGACCTCGCCCGCGAGCACGGCATCTCCACGCAGGCGGTCCGCAACTACGAACAGGACGGCTTCCTGCCGCCGGCAGCGCGCACCCCGAGCGGCTACCGGATCTACACGGAAGCGCACGCGGCCGCGCTCCGCGCGTTCCTCGCGCTGGTCCCGGCCTTCGGGCACGCCACGGCGGGCCGGATCATGCACGCCGTGCACGAAGACGCCCTCGACCGAGCTCTGGCACTCGTCGACCGCGGCCACGAGCAGTTGCTCCGGGACCGCGAAACCCTCAACACGGTCCGCAGGGCGATCGGGCACCTGACGGCCGGTCCGGCGCCCGGACCGGCCGCGACCGAGTGGTCGGTCGGCGAACTCGCGCACCACCTCGGCGTCACGGCGGCGACCGTGCGGGCGTGGGAACGCGCGGGCATCCTGGTGCCCGCGCGGAACCGGGCGACCGGCCACCGGGTCTTCCGCGCGGCCGACATCCGCGACGCCGAGCTGGCCCACCTGCTCCGCCGCGGGGGCCACCCCCTCGGCCACATCGCGACGGTGGTCGAGCAGGTCCGCACCGCGGGCGGCACGGATTCACTGGCCGAGGCGCTCGAAACCTGGCGGGCCAGGCTGACCGCCCGCGGCCTGGCGATGCTCGACGCGGCCGGCCGGCTCAGCGCGTACCTGGCGTCACGGCCGTGAGCCCGGGTGCAGCCGGTCGTACTCGTGCGCGGCCGCGCGCTGGGTGCGCACCCGCAGCACCTGCTCTCCGGTTTCGTCGTCGACTTCGTTGAGCCCGAGCTGCACGGCCAGCCGGATCTGCTCGCGGTTCTCGCGGACCACGGCGGAGAAGAAGTCGTCGATCCGCGGGTCGAGGAGGACTTCGAGCAGCACGCGGAACGAGGTGTCGACGCAGGCCCGCACGATCTCGTCGTGGAACGGCAACCGCTTGAGCTTCCCCAGCTGCGGGTCCGCGGCGATCTTCTCGGCGATGATCGACCGCAGCTCGTCCTTGTGCGCCCCGAGCGACTTGGCGAGGTTTTCCGGGTAGTTACCGGTTTCCAGCACCTTGACGACCTCGTCGAGCACCGCGATCGTCACCGGTTTCTTGATCGCCTTCACGATCGGCTCGGACAGCTTGTCCACGAGCCGGTAGGTGAACTGCTCGCCGACGGCCCGGTCCGCGGCCCGGCCGATCCGCACGAGCAGCAGCACGACGCTGACGAACTTGTGCGCGGCCATGGCCGGGTGCGCGACGGGGATCATGGCGAACAGCTCGTACCAGTTGCGCACGAGGAACTTCCTGGCCCAGCGCCGTTTCCGCCACCGCCACAGGAACTCCAGCAGGAAGACCCCGCAGATCGCGCAGTCGACGTAGAAGATGACGAGCCCGACGTCCCGCGCCGGCGGGCTGAGCACCATGAACCCCAGCAACCCGACCGACCCGGCGGCGAGCACGAGCATGATCCAGTCGTCGGCGCGCACGTTCCCGGGCAGCACCCCGCTGTTGAGCTCGGGTTCGGTGGTGACCATGCCCGATGATGGCACGGATACCGCTGATCAGCTGGTTCTGAGTAGGTGCCGAAGTGTCGTGTTTTTGTCGCGTTGTCCGCCCGCTCGATGGGGCATCGTGGACGGTGGCGGTCACGGCGAGGAGGGGCATGGAGCGCACACGGCTGTTCGCTCCGGCTCCCGGGGAGGCGGGGGCTGGCGGCTCAAGAAGCGGGCTGCCAGCCCACGCCGTACGACCGCGCGGGCCGCAGGTCGCGGAAACCGGTGCGCACCTCGCCCGCGTTGTCGAGGGAAAGCGCCTCGCGCGCGGCTCGCGGCTCCTGGGCGTCCTTGGAGAATTCGCCGTCGATGCGCCAGACGTGCCGCGGTGGCTTCCGCCGGTCGAACCGGACATTGAGGTCGAAGCTCTCGCACGGGAATTCCGGCGTGCAGCAGTAGAACGGCGCCGGCAGCTCGGCGACCCGGATGCGGAAGAAGAACTCGTGCTCGTCGCCGGCGTCGAGCGGCTGCGGTGGCCGCAGGCTGAAGGCGACCCGGGACGAGCCGACCAGCCGCACCGAATGCACCTCGCCGCCGGCGACGACGTCGATGCCGAGACCCGAGAGGTCCGGCGGGCCGGTGGTGCTGGCGGGCCGGTTCAGGGAGATCGCGTGCTCGACGTCGGTGAGGCCGGCGACGTGGCTGACCACGCGGCGCGTCTCGAAGACCTCGGCGGCGGCCGGCCCGGTCAACGTCAGCCGGACCGCCAGTGCCGACGTGTGCCACGGGCTGTCGTCGCTGCCGACCGAGAAACTCCCGTACGACGCCGGTGCCCCGTACGCGGCCTCGGCGATCAGGTAGATGACGTCGTCGGCGCGCCGCTGCATCGTGCGCACGTTCCGGTCAGCTCCCGTGCCCAGCAGTTCGAGGCGCTGGGTGTAGCGCTCGTGCGCGCCGGTGCCGAAACCCAGGACGATCCGGGCCGTTCCCCGGTGCGATTCGGGCAGCTTTTCGATCAATCGGCGAAGTGTTTCGACCACCTTGCCGCGAACCGTTCCCGGGTTGTCCTCTTCGTGGACACCGCACACTTCCCGCAACTGTTCGCCGACGAGCCCAGGCAGGGTCTTCGCTTGGATGCCCAGCCCCTTGCGGAGCAGTTTCAGCTCCGCTGAGAGAGCGTTGATCTTCGCTTCGGCTGCCTCCTGAGCCAAGCCGTCACCTCCGTCTCGGTGGTTGCCGGGAAGTCTACTCGGTCCGTGAGTCCCCACCCGTTTCCCCGGGGTGTTTCCGGATCCGGGAAACGCGCAGGTCATCGATTTCTCCGCAGTGGCAACGGGAAACATCTTTCTCCGGGTAATCCACCGCGGCCAAGCTGAGGTCGCCGGAATCCTTCGGCGACCAAGGAAGCCGCCGCGGGAGAAACCGCGGTGACAGCGATCCGGAAAGGGGAACGCGATGCACACGCACCTCGTCATCGTGCTCGGCCAGCTGGTCTCCCTGCTGGGCTGACCAGTACTGCCGGCGGGCCCGGGCCGCCGGCACACCTTCCCCCCGTTCGCCGATTACAGGATGATCGAGCCATGCCGGACTTTGGAGCGGAATTGAAACGTCGACGGATGTCGGTCGGCATGTCACTGACCGGACTCGCTGCGTCCGTCCATTTCACCAAGGGCTACCTCAGCAAGGTGGAGAACGGCAAGGCCCGGGTGAACCGGGACCTCGCCAAGGCCTGCGACCTGGCACTGGGTGCCGGCGGAGAACTGCTCGCACTGGCCACGGAATCCGCGTTTCCCGCGCGCCGCAGCGCCGGCGGCATCGTCGGGCTGCCGGACAGCGGCCGGTACTTCGTCGGCCGCGAAACCGAACTCGAAGCGCTTTCCGCGCTGCTCCTCGGCCCGGACGACGCCCGGGTCGGGGTGGTGCACGGGATGGCGGGGGCCGGCAAGACGGCGCTGGCCGTCGCCGCCGCCCGGCAGGTCGCGGACGGCTTCCCGGACGGCTGCCTCTTCTTCGACCTCCGTGGCCACACCCCCGGCGCCGCCGAGCTTTCGCCCGGCGAGGCCCTGCACCGGCTGCTGCGGCTGCTGGACGTCTCGGCCGATCAGCTCCCCGCCGACGAAGACGGCCTGGCCAACCTCGTCCGCGACCAGCTGCGCGGGCGGCGGATGATCCTCGTGCTCGACAACGTCCGGTCGGCCGAGCAGATCCGGGCCATCACCGACGGCGACACGGCGTCGCGGATCCTGGTGACCAGCCGGGGCCGGCTGCCCGCGCTCGACGACGCCTGGCACTTTCCCGTCGGGGTGCTGCCGCTCGGCGACGCCGTGCGGCTGCTGCGGTCGGTCGCCGGCGACCACGCCCCCGCCGACGACGAGGTGGCGACCGAGATCGTCCGGCACTGCGGGCAGCTGCCGCTCGCGGTGCGGATCGTGGCCGCGCGGTTCATCGCCGGCGGCTGGACGGCGGCGAAGCTGCGCGACCGCCTGGCCGACGAGACCACCCGGCTCGGCGCGCTGGAGGACGGCGAGCGGAGCGTCGCGACCGCGTTCGCCGTCTCCTACGACGCGCTGCCCGGCGACCAGCGGCGGTTGCTGGGATTGCTCGCCCTGCACCCCGCGGCCGCCGCGGAAACCGGCGCGGTGGAAGCGCTCGCCGGGCTCGACGCGGGCGAAACGGACCGGCTGGTGGACCGGCTGCACGACGCGCACCTGGTCGTCCGCGACGAACGGGGGTACGTCGAGCTCCACGACCTGATGCGCACCTTCGCGGCGAGGCACGCGCTGCCCCAGCTGACCCCGGACGACCGCGAAGTCGCCGTACGCCGGCTGGTCGAACACCTCCTCGCACTGACCGTCGCGGCCGACGAACTCGCCGAGCCGCACCGGTTCCGCCCGCCCACCGGCCTGCCGACGCCGGCCGGCGCGCCCTTCTCCGACGCGGAAAGCGCCCTCGCCTGGCTGGGCGCGCAGTGGCCGACCCTCGCGGACATCGTCGATTCCGCGGCCGATCACGGGTTGCCCGACCGGTGCTGGCAGCTCGCGTTCGTGCTCCGCGCGTTCTTCTTCCGCGAGAAGCTGTTCGAGCCGTGGATCCGGACGCACGAGCGCGCGCTCGAAGCGGCGCGAGCGGCCGGCGACCCGAGCGCGACCGGGATGATCCTCAACAACCTGGGCATGGCCTGCATCGAATCGGGCCGCCCGGACGACGCGGTCCGCTTCCACCAGCAGGCCCAGGCCGAGTTCGCGCTGGCCAGGGACGACCGGGGCACGATCGACTCGCTGTCCAGCCTGGCGTGGGCCCGCCTGTACCGCGGCGAAGCCGAGCCCGCCCTGGCCGACTTGACGACGGTGCTGGCCGTCTACCGCCGGACGGGCCGCACCCGGAACGTGGTGATCGCGTTGCGCGGCATCGCGCTCGCTTCGGTGGCACTGGGCCGGTCGCCCGAGGCGCTGGCCGCCGCCGAGGAGGCGGCCGAGCTCGCCCAGCTGCCGGTCGACCGGGCGATGTCGGTCAACTGCGTGGCCTGGGTCCACTTCCGCGCCGGCCGGTGGGAAAACGCCGAGCGCGGTTACCGCCGGGCGGCCGAGGTGGCCGACGACGCGGGCAGTGAGTACGAGCGGGCCCGGGCGTTGACGGGCCTGGGAAACACGGCGGCCGCCCGCGGGGACCGGCCCGAGGCGGAACGCTGGTGGGCGGAGGCCGCCGCGTACCGCGTCACGCTCGACCCGGCCGTGCTCGGCGAGGCCGGCTACCGGAACCGGCCCGCCTTCGCGGAGTGAGCCTCGCTCTCTCGCCTACAAACAGGTCAAAAGCAGGACACTAACTGGCCACGGCGCCCATCGCGGTAGCGATGGGCGCCGTGGTGACGATCAACGCCAGGGAAGCCGAAACCGGGGTGAGGTCGTCATGACAACGCATTGAATTCCGCAGTCCGGGCACCGGCCGGTGCCGCGCGCCGGCCGGGGTTTCCCGGGGTAATTCCTTGGCAGGCAACAGGAAACAGCTTCCGCGCCGCACCACTGGCGCGCACCATTGAGGCAGAAAGAATTTCGCGCAAGAGCGCGGGATCCCGCCCACCGGGGAATTCCGAGGAGCCTGCCATGATGGTCGTCTGTTCCGTTTCCGCCCTCGTCCGCACGGCGCTGTTCGTCGTCGTGCTCGCGCTGGTCGCCGGACTGGCGCTCGCCGGACCCGCCACGCCGGAGAGCACGCCCGGCTCCGGCCCGGCCGTGTCCACCGCCACCGCCGAACCCGTCACGCACTGAGGGCCGTCACGGCCCCAGGTGCTCGACCAGCCCGGCCAGCTGGTCGGCGTACCGCCGGACGAACTCCGCCGAGTCGCCGTCGGTGCCGGTCAGCCCGTCCACCACGTGCGGCAGCGTCACCGGGGCCATCGCCGCCGCCATCAGCAGCACCGTCAGGCACTCCGGGTCGATCCACTCCGGCAGGCGGCCCGCGGACCTGAGCGCGCCGATCTGCGCCACCGTCCCCGCCAGGCGCTGCGCGCGGGGCTCGTGGTCCGGGTCGGTGTCCGGGCCGTCGTACTCCAGGCCCGACCACGCCACCAACCGGACGCCGTCGCGGTCGGCGAGGGCCTCGAGGGCCATCCGCCGCACCTGTTCGGACAGCGGCAGGTCCGGGGCCATCAGCTCGCTCTGCCGCTCGGCCCACTGCTCCGACATCGCGCGGTACAAGCCTTCTTTGCCGTCGAAGTAGTACGAGATCAGCTGCTGGTTCACCCCGGCCCGCGCCGCGATCGCCGCGATCCGCGCCCCGGCGTAGCCCTTCGCCGCGAACTCCGCGCCCGCCGCCTCCAGGATCAGCCGGCGGGTGCGCTCCGGATCCCGTTGGCGCTCTTGGGGCTTCGGCGAACGGCGGGGCTTCGACGCGGTCACGCCGCGACTATACGTCAACCAACCGCTTGACTCTGTCGAACAGACGGTTGAGGCAGCGCCACCGTCAGGACGAGGGCCAGCGCGAGAACCCCGGCGCTGACCACGAGCGCGCCCGCGGTCGCGGAAGCGGATCCGCTGTCCGACCGGGCGAAGAAAATCGTGCCGAACAGCGCGATCCCGGTCGCCGTGCCGAGCTGGACGGTGGTGTTCACGACGCCGGACGCCGCCCCGGCCCGCTCGGGCCGGACCCCCGCCATCGAGGCGGCGAACAGCGAGTTCAGCACCGCGCCCATGCCGAGCCCGACGGCGATCACCGGTGCCAGCAGGGCCCACCCGCTCAACGCGGAGTCCAGTTGCGACACCAGGACCGCGAGCAGCACCAGCCCGGCCAGCAACACCGCGATCCCGCCGGCGGTGACCGCCCGCCCGGACTTCGGGGCCAGGCGCATGGCCAGGACGTTGCCCGCGACGATGCCGAGCGTCGACGGCGCGAACGTCAAAGCCGCTTCCCACGGCGTGAAGCCGAGCCCGAGCTGCAGGTGGAGGGTCAGCACGAAGAAGACGCCGGTTCCGGTGCCGACGCAGAGCAGGACGGCCTGGCTGCCGGCGACCTGCCGCAGCAGGTCCGGCGGGAGCAGCGGTTCCCCGCCGCGGCGGAACAGGCGCCGCTGGTGCCAGGCGAATCCGCCGAAGAGCGGAACCGCGGCCGCGAGCAGCACGATCGACCAGGCGGGCCAGCCGAGTTCGCGCCCCTGCACCAGCGGGTGGAACACCGCGAACAGCGCGGCTGTCAGCAGCGCCAGCCCCACGGGGTCCATGCGGCGCCGGGCGAACCCCGGCCGGCCCGGCATGGTGACCAGGGCACCGGCCAGCGCGAGCACGCCCACCGGCAGGTTCACCAGGAAGATCGCCCGCCAGCCGGTGCCGAACAGGTCCGCCTCGGTCAGCGCGCCGCCCAGCAGCGGCCCGGCGAGCCCGCCGACCGGGAACGCGGCCGCGTACCAGGTCATCGCCTTCGGCCGCTCCCGCTCGTCGAACTCCGCGTGGACGAACGAAAGCACCTGCGGCACCATCAGCCCGGATCCGACGCCCTGCACCACGCGCGCGGCGATCAGCACGCCGGCGTGCCCGGCGAGCCCGGCGGTGAGCGAGGCGGCCGTGAACACGAGCATGCCCGCCACGAACAGCTTCTTCGGCCCGTGGCGATCGCCCAGCCGGCCGCCGGTGATCAGCGTGAGCGCGAAGCCCAGCGCGTACCCGGCCGAGATCCACTGCAGCGCGGACTCCCCGGTGCCGAGCTCCCGCCGGATGGCCGGCAGCGCCACCGCGACGATCTGGTTGTCGATCATGTCCACCAGCACCGCGAGCACCGCGACCGCCAGTGCCCACCACCTGAGCGCGTGTTTCCCCACGACGTACCTCTCCCCAGCGACGACTTGGACGCAGCCATCGTCAACCAACCGGAAGACTCTGTCAACTAAACGTTTGATTGAGTCCGGCGGGCGTTGGAGAGGTGCGGGTCAGCCTTCGACCACCTTCCGCAGCTTCTTGGCGAAGGCGTCCGGCTGCCCGGCGTAGCCGAACTCACCGTCGAGGAAACCGCCGTGGCGGCTCGGGAACACGGTCGCTTCCTGCCCGCACAGCGCGGCCGTCCCGATCGCGGCACGCCCGGCGAAGACCTCGCGCGACTCCTCACCGACCGCGACGACGATCCGCGTCGGCGCCGCCATCAGCGCCTCGATGTCGAGCCGGTAGGTGGTCACCCCGAGGGAACGGTCGCTCAGCAGCGGGTCGCCGCGGCGGCCGTCGTCCTCGATGGGCAGGCCGGCGCCGAAGCCCTTGGCCTGGTAGGCCTCCCGCATCGCCTGGCTGGCACGCTCGGCCGCGGCGGCGTCCGGCACCGACCCGAGGAGCGGCGGCTCGTGGGCCACGAACGTGCTCACGGCCTCGGGGTGGGCGGCGACCAGGGGCGCCGGGCCGTGGACGTCGTAGACGATGTCGGCTTCCGGTGTTTCCAGTGTGTGCGTGGTGGCGATGGTTTCCTCCCCGGTCCGGTCTCCTTCGGAGGCCAGACCGAGGCACCGACAGTTCCGGCCCCCGACGAGTGGCCGACCGGACTCGCACCGGCTTCGCCCGGGGCCACAGCCCGGGGCCTCGTCTCCTTCGGCATCGGCCACGATCGGGGAACGAGCCCCCGGCAGGAGTCGAACCTGCGACCTGCGGCTCCGGAAGCCGCCGCTCTGTCCACCGAGCTACGGGGGCGCACCCGCGTCGCCCGCACTGTTGCGGCCGAGACGAGCGCAGGGAAAAACGGCACCGGCGGGAGGAGTCGAACCCCCGGGTCGCGGTTTTGGAGACCGCGCCGCTTCCGAAGCACGCCGACAAGGAATTGCGAGCACACGAAAAAAGAAAGCCGCCCGAATCGGTTTCCCGATGGGCGGCTCCCGTGACACGACGAGGACTAAGTCATGTCCGAGAGCCCGAAAGGTACTGCCACCGCAGCTGAGCGGCCATCGGCACACGCGCGGCTACGGCGGCGTGCCGCGCCTCTTGCGTCCACATATGCGTCATGACCACTCCCGAGGGTTTGTTTCGTGTGCACCCATCATCACGCACGAATCGCATCCGGTCAACGCATTTACCGAAAACGATTCCAGCCCGCGCACCCGCGGGGCGAACGGAGCCGCCAAGGGGGCTCGAACCCCTGACCTTCTGTTTACAAGACAGATGCTCTACCAGCTGAGCTATAGCGGCCTGGCGCCAAGACGCCGCTCACAGTGTACCGAGCCGTCTCCCATGATCAGTTCGGGAGGCAAGATCAGCAGGTCCAGGCCACTATGGAGCGACGTGGTGGACGCCACTCCATGATCCGTGCAACGGTCGGCGGGTGACCGTCGATGGTCATCGGGGAACGAGCGAGGAGGTGGATGGATCATGAAGATCAACGAGCGCACCAACGGGGGCCGGGCGACCAGATGGCCCCTCCTCGAACCGCCCGAACAGGCCCAGCGGCCGCGTGCGCACCGGCCCAACCTCCTCAAGCGCCGTCCGTGGCAAGTCCTCGAAGCGCCCACCGGTGAGCTGCCCGCCGTCGACGCCGACGAGGCGATGGGGCCGCAGCTGCCCGACGAAGCCACCGTCAACTTCGTCCTCGACCTCAGCCTGCGGATCGGCGAGGTCCAGATGGCCAGCGGCGCCGGCGCGTCGGACGTCACCGCGACGATCATCGCCATCGCGGGCGCGCTCGGGCTGCCGCACTGCGAGGTCGACGTCATCTTCACGTCGATCACCGTGACCTGCCACCGCGGCACCGACCTGACGCCCATCACCGCGCTGCGCGTCGTGCGGAGCCGCAGCCTCGACTACACGCGGCTGACCGAGACCGAGAAGCTCGTCCGGAAGATCGTGCGCGGGCACATGGGCGCCGAGCAGGCGCAGACCGAGCTGGAGCGGATCACCTCCGCGCCGCACCCGTACCCGCGCTGGGTCGCGACGCTGTCCTGGGGCGGGGTCGCCGCGTTCGTCACCATCCTGCTCGGCGGCGGGTTCGACATCGCGCTCGTCGCGTTCGTCATCAGCGGCGTCATCGACCGGGTCGGCCGGGTGGTGAACCGCTACGGGCTGCCGTTCTTCTTCCAGCAGGTGGTCGGCGGCCTGGTCGCGACGCTCTCGGCCATGGTCATCGTCAGCAGCAACGTGCTGACCACCGACAAGCCGACGCTGGTCGTCGCGGCCGCGGTCACCGTGCTGCTGTCCGGGCTGTCCACCGTCTCGGCCGTGCAGGACGCCATCACCGGCTACAACGTCACCGCAGCCGGCCGCACCATGGAAACCGCGCTGATGTCGGCGGGCCTGATCGCCGGGGTGGTGCTCGCCCTGCGGATCGCCGTCATGCTCGGCCTGCCGCGCACGCCGCTGCCCGAGATCCCCGGGTCGACGCCGCAGCAGCTGCCGCTCGTCGTGCTCGGCGGGGCCGGCGCCTCCGCCTGCTTCGCGCTCGCGAGCTACTCCAAGATGCGCGCCATGCTGGTCGCGGCGGCCGCGGGCGGCATCGGCGCCGCCGTCTACGGCTCGCTCATGCTGGCCCAGCCGGACGGCGTGAGCTCCTCCGCGGTGGCCGCGACGCTGGTCGGGTTCTGCGGTGGCGTGCTCGCGCGGCGGCTCGGGGTTACTCCACTGGTGGTCGCCGTGTCCGGGATCACTCCGCTGCTTCCCGGCCTGTCGACCTACCGTGGTCTGTATCAGATCGGGGTCGAGCCCAGCGGCGACATCGCCACCCTCATGACGGCCGTCGCAATCGGGCTTGCCCTGGCAGCGGGCGTGGTACTCGGGGAATGGCTCGCCCAGCCGGTGCGTACCGGCCTGGGCAGGCTCGAGCGGCGGTTCGCCGGACCACGGATGGCTGGTCCGCTCGAACCGACCGAACGAAGCTTGGAGTAACCCAGACGTCACGGGCTGTTCATCGCTCACGCGATAGGGTTTCACTCTGGGGCCGCGACCCAGGACGCGAGGAGCAGGCGACGTGAGTGACCAGAAGGAGAACGGGAACCAGGCCGATTTCGTCGTGGTGGCGAACCGGCTACCGGTGGACCTCGAACGCACGGCGGAGGGCGAGCGCCGCTGGACGGCCAGCCCGGGCGGGCTGGTGTCGGCGCTGGAGCCGTTCCTGCGGTCGCGGAAGGGCGCCTGGGTGGGCTGGCCGGGCGTGCCCGACGTCGACGTCGAGGAATTCGACGACGACGGGCTCGTGCTGCACCCGGTTTCGTTGAGCGCCGACGAAGTCCGCGACTACTACGAAGGTTTCTCCAACGCGACGCTCTGGCCGCTCTACCACGACGTCGTCGAGCGCCCGGTGTTCGACCGCGCGTGGTGGAACAGCTACGTCAAGGTGAACCGCCGGTTCGCGCAGGCCAGCGCCGAGGTCGCCGCCCAGGGCGCGACGGTGTGGATCCAGGACTACCAGCTGCAGCTGGTGCCGGCCATGCTGCGCGAGCTCAGACCGGACCTGCGCATCGGCTTCTTCCTGCACATCCCGTTCCCGCCGGTCGAGCTGTTCATGCAGATGCCGTGGCGCGCCGCGATCATCCGCGGCCTGACCGGCGCCGACCTGGTCGGCTTCCACCGCCCCGGCGGGGCGCAGAACTTCCTCTGGCTGTGCCGCCAGCTGATCGGCCTCGAGTCGACGCGCGGCGCGGTCGGCGTCCGGTCGCGGCCGGGCACCATGCAGGTCGGCGACCGGACCGTGCGGGTCGGCGCCTTCCCCATCTCCATCGACGCCGCGGGCCTCGACAGCCTCGCCCGCACCAAGGGCGTCCAGGAGCGGGCCGCCCAGCTGCGCCGCGACCTGGGCAACCCCAAGACCGTCCTGCTCGGTGTCGACCGGCTCGACTACACCAAGGGCATCGACCTGCGGCTGCAGGCGCTGCACGAGCTGCTGCACGAAGGCAGGCTGCAGCCCGACGACGTCACGTTCGTCCAGCTCGCCACCCCGAGCCGCGAGCGCGTCGAGCACTACCAGCGGATGCGCGGCGAGATCGAGCAGATGGTCGGGCGGATCAACGGGGAGTTCGCCCGGGTGGGCCACCCGGTCGTGCACTATTTGCACCAGTCCGTGAACCGCACCGAACTGGCCGGCTTCTTCTCCGCTGCCGATGTCATGGTGGTGACCCCGCTGCGCGACGGCATGAACCTGGTGTGCAAGGAGTACGTCGCCGCGCGGCACGATCTGGGCGGAGCGCTGGTGCTTTCCGAGTTCGCGGGTGCGGCCGCGGAGCTCTCTAGCGCATTCCTCGTGAACCCCCACGACCTGGACGGGGTGAAGGACGCTCTGGTGGCTGCCATTACGCTCGACCCGGCTGAGGGCCGTCGCCGGATGCGCGCCATGCGTCGCCAGGTCCTCACGCACGATGTCGATCGTTGGGCGCGCTCCTTCCTACAGGCTCTGGGTGCCGAAGCGGTCGATTGACCCGAACAACCCGCACGAGCTCCTGAGGAGGAGTGTTGACTGCCGAGGCCCTGCCCGCCGAGCTACGGCGCGCGATCGTGCAGATCGCCCGTACTCCGCGTCTGCTGGTCGCCTGCGACTACGACGGCACGCTGGCACCCATCACGCTCAACCCGGACGAGGCACGCCCGTTGCCCGAGTCCGTCGGGGCCCTCAGATCGCTCGCCGGTCTGCACGAGACCACCACGGCGGTCATCTCCGGCCGGGCGCTTCGTGACCTGGCCACGCTGTCGCGGCTGCCGGCCGAGGTGAACCTCGTCGGCAGCCACGGCTCGGAGTTCGACATCGGCTTCATCCACGCCCTCGACGAGAAGGCGCGGGGGCTGCACCGGCGGCTGGAGTCCGAGCTCGAACAACTCGTGCTGGACGTCCCGGGCGTGTCGCTCGAGGTCAAGCCGGCGAGCATCGCGGTGCACGTGCGCCGGGCCGAGCACGAGGCCGGCCGCCGCGTGCTCGCGGCCGTCCACTCCGGACCGTCCACGTGGGAAGGCGTCTCGACCACCGACGGCAAGGAGGTGGTCGAGCTGGCGGTCGTCCAAACGGACAAAGGCCGCGCACTGGACATCCTGCGCCACCAGGTGGGCGCCACGGCGGCGATCTTCCTCGGCGACGACGTCACCGACGAGAAGGCCTTCGCCCGGCTGTCCGGCCCCGACCTGGGCATCAAGGTCGGTGACGGCGAGACGCTCGCCGCGTTCCGCGTGCCCGACACCGTCGACGTCGCGCTGGTGCTCGGCTTCCTCCTCGAGGAGCGCCGCAACTGGCTGTACGGCGAGTCGGCCCCGCCGATCGAGCGGCTGTCGCTGCTGGCCAACGAGCGCTCGGTCGCGCTGGTGACGCCGGACGCCAAGCTGACCTGGCTGTGCCACCCCGGGCCGGACGCGCCCGCCGTGTTCGCCGACCTGCTCGGCGGCGAAGGGGCCGGCCACTTCTCCATCAAGCCGCACCGCAACGGCCTCCCGCTCGGCCAGCGCTACCTGCCGAACACGATGACGGTCGAGACGCGCTGGTCGCGCCTGCTCGTCACCGACTACCTCGAGCCGGAGAGCGCGCCGCACCGGACGGACCTCGTGCGGGTGATCTCGGGCGAGGCGGTGGCGAGCGTCAAGTTCGCGCCGCGGCCCGAGTTCGGTGGCGTGCCGGTGAAGCTGGAGGTCACCGAGGGCGGCGTGCGGGTGCTCGGCACGTCGGAGCCGTTCGTGCTCTACTCCCCGGGCGTCGAGTGGACCATCACCTCCGACGGCCTGCACGACACCGCGTCCGCGCTGGTGCAGCCGACGCCGACCCAGCCGGTGGTGCTCGAGCTGCGCTGCGGCACCACCGACCTCGGCCCGCACGAACTGTCCGAAGTGGAACGCCGCGACCGCGCGGGCCGCTACTGGAGCGAGTGGACGTCGAAGCTGCAGCTGCCCAAGGTGCAGACCGACCTGGTGCTGCGCTCGGCGCTGACACTGCGCGGCCTGGTCAACACCGACACCGGCGGCGTGCTGGCGGCGGCGACGTCGTCGCTGCCGGAGGAGATCGGCGGCGTCCGCAACTGGGACTACCGCTACTGCTGGATCCGCGACGCCGCGATGACCGTGCGGGAGCTCGTGCACCTGGGCTCGATCGAGGAGGCCGAGGGCTACCTGCGCTGGCTGCACGGCGTGCTCGCCACGCTGGCCGGCCCGGAGCGGCTGCACCCGCTGTACACCCTCGCCGGCAGTGTCATCGGCGCCGAGGCGGTCATCGAGTCGCTGCCCGGTTACGCCGGTTCGCGCCCGGTCCGCGTCGGCAACCTGGCGAACCACCAGGTGCAGCTGGACGTCTTCGGCCCGGTCGTCGAGCTCGTGCAGACGCTCGCGACGGCGCGCCACGAGCTGCGCGACGAGGACTGGCAGATGGTCCGCGCGATGGCGGAAGCCGTGACGCGGCGCTGGAACGAGCCCGACCACGGGATCTGGGAGGAGCGGCACGTGCCGCGCCACCGGGTCTACTCCCGCGTCATGTGCTGGGTGACCATCGACCGCGCGATCAAGCTGGGCGAGCAGTACGGCCGGGAGATCCCGGGCAACTGGCACGGCCTGCGCGAGGAGATCAAGACCGACGTCCTCACGCACGGCTGGAACGACGAGGTCCAGGCCTTCACCACGGCCTACGACGGCACGGACCTCGACGCGGCCTCGCTGTTCGTCGGGCTCACCGGGCTGATCGACCCGGCCGACGAGCGCTTCCAGCAGACGGTGACCGCGATCGAGGCGGAGCTGCGCAGTGGGTCCACTGTGTACCGTTACCGCCGCGACGACGGCCTGCCGGGCGGCGAGGGCGGCTTCCACATCTGCGCGGCGTGGCTGATCGAGGCGTACCTGCTCACCGGGCGGCGCACCGAGGCGCAGGAGCTGTTCGACCAGATCGTCGCGGCGGCGGGCCCGACCGGCCTGCTGCCGGAGCAGTACGACCCGATCGCGGAACGGTCGCTGGGCAACCACCCTCAGGCCTATTCCCACATCGGGCTCATCCGGTGCGCCAACTTGCTGGCGACGAGTTAGCCCTTTCGGTCCGAAAGCCCCTGAAGGCCACCATGACGGCACCCAGTGCCCTTATGGTGGCCTTCAGTGCGTGCTGGAGGTGAGACCGGTGCAGGGGACGTTCGGACAGGTCGAGTTCGTGCCGCTGCCGCCCCGCTTCGCCGACCGGGTGCGCTGGGGGTCGGTGGTCGTCGGCTGCTCGATGATCGCCGGGATGGTGCTGCTGTTCGGGCTGACGACGTACCTGCAGGGCATCGTGCACGGCCACAGTTTCCCGGACACGCTGCTCGGCAAGGCCGCCGCGGTGCTGCCGCCGCTGGGCGTGCTGGCGGTCGCGGTGCTGGTGCTGACGTGCCGCCGTTGCCTCCGCGGCGACTACCTCGTGGTGGCCAGCGCCGGAGCGACCCGCAGCGCGCTGCTGTTCACGTACGTCCTGACGCTGGTGCTGATCGCCGGCTCGTTCGCGGTGCCGATCGTGTTCCGGGTGTGGCGCGACACGGCGGAGCTGCAGGCGCCTGATCTGCTGACCACGTTCTCGACGCTCGCCTTCGCCACCATGGGGTTCGTGGCCGGGATGAGCTACGTGCGGCCGTCCGTGCAGACGCTCAGGAAGTACAGCGACCACCCGATCTGGTAGGTCCTCTTCGGACGGTTCACGGCCGGGCACCCGGCTGCCCAAACTTGCAAAGATTTCTTTGCACAGATTCCTTTGCACGGCTACAGTGGGCTCATGACCAGCGCTCCACCACCGGAACAGCTCGACCCGGACGCCCTCAAGGCCGTCACGCACCCGCTGCGCCGCCGGATCCTCGGCGTGTTGTCGGCCGGCCCGGCGACGGCCACGAAGCTCGCCAAGGCCCTTGGCGAAAACACCGGCGCGACCAGCTACCACCTGCGGGAGCTGGCCCGGTTCGGGTTCGTCGAAGACGTCCCGGAGCTCGCGCGGGGCAAGGAACGGTGGTGGCGGACGCGGCCGCGGGACATCCGCTGGCCGCGCCGCAGCGAGCAGAGCGCCGAATCCCGGGTGCTGTTCGACGACATGCAGCGGCAGGGGTTCGAGGACGACCTCGAAAAGCTCAACCGGTTCGCGGAAAAGCGCGACGAGCTGCCCGGCGACTGGCCGGACGCGCTGCTCTACGCGCGCGGCGGCACGTGGCTCACCACGGAGGAGCTCAAGCAGTTTTGGGACGACTACATGGAGCTGTTCCGCCGGTACTGGCGAAGCGAGGACGACCGGTCACCGGAAGCGCGGCGCGTGCTCGTGCGCTGGCTCGCGCTCCCGGATCCAGGGGAATGACATGACACAGGGGGATTTCCATGCGAAAAGCGGTGCTACTGGCCGGGGTGATCCTGGCGGTCACGGCGACGGCGCCACCGGCGTCGGCCGCGGACGTGACCAACGGCGACGTCACGTTCGCCAACGGCGGGGTGACCTTGCACGGTACCGTCGTCGCGCCGCCCGGCGGCACGAAACTGCCAGGCCTGGTGATGGTCCACGGCTCGGGGGCGCACAGCCGCGACGATTACCGCGACCAGGCGGAAGCCTTTGCGCGGCAAGGCATCGCCACACTCGTCTACGACAAGCGCACCGACGGCTATTCGCAGTTCGAACGGTCGTACTCGACGCTGGCGGACGACGCGCTCGCCGCCGTCGAGACGTTGCGCAAGCGACCCGGCGTCGATCCGGCGCGGGTCGGTGTCTGGGGGCTGAGCGAAGGCGGCTGGGTGGCGCCGTTGGCGGCTTCGCGTTCTTCGGACGTCGCGTTCGTCGTGACGCTGGGCGCGAACGGGGTCGAGCCGTCGCGGCAGCAGTCGTGGGCGGTCGAGAACCAGTTGCGGCGGCTGGGAATGACGGGTTCGCTCGTGCGGATGGCGTCCTCGACGATGCTGCGCCAGCTCGCCGGCGGCGGCGTGTTCCCCGAGGCGCACTACGACCCGGTGCCGGTGCTGAAGAGCCTGCGCCAGCCGGTGCTCGGGGTGTGGGGCGCGAAGGACGTCCTGACCCCGCCGGGTGAAGCGCTCCGGATCTTCCGGGAATCGGTGGCGCACCACACGTTGCGGGTCTTTCCCGACGCGCAGCACCAGCTGCGGCGGACCACCGACGGCTTCGACAAGCTGCCCGGGTACGCGCCCGGCTACCTCGAGCTGGTGGGCAGCTGGGTGAACAACCCGCCCACCGCGTCGACGGCCGACGCCCCGCCGGCGCAGGACCGGCCGAGCAACGCTGTGACACCGCTCGCCTGGTACGAGTCGACTTGGCTGCAGCTCGCGGTACTGGTGTTCCTGCTGGTGGCGTTCGGCTCGGGACTGGTCCGCCGGATCGCGCGGCCGGCCCGCTGGCTGTCGGCCACCGGGTTGCTCGCCGTGCTCGGGTTCCTGGTCGTCGACGTCGTGATCCAGCTGACGATGGGCAAGGGGCTGGGCCCGGTGGTCGCCGGCCGTCCGCTGCCGTGGCCGGCGCTGCAGCTGCTTTCGCTGGGCGCGGTGGCCGCGACCATCGGCACGGCGGTGGCGTGGTGGCGCCACCGCGGCTTCCGGCTCGGCCTGCTGCTGGCCGGCGGCGTGGTGTTCGTCCCGTGGGCGGTCTATTGGGGACTGCTGGGCTTCTGAGTACGTTCGGGCGTGAACGCTCGCGCGCGCTGCGGGCAACTGGGGGCATGCAGGTGATCCACGAGGGCTCGGAGCTCTGGGGGCACGACCGCCCGGACCTGGGCGGACCCGAGCCCGGGCCGGCGTTCGGGCAGCTGTTCGACGCCCACGCCGCCCAGCTGCGGCGGTACCTGGCCCGCCGCGTCGGGGCCGAGCCGGCGAACGACCTCGTCGCCGAGACCTTCCTGGTCGCGCTGCGGCGGCGGGAGACCTACCGGCCCGAGCTGGGCACCGCCCGGTCGTGGCTCTACGGCATCGCCACCAACCTGCTGCGCCACCACGTGCGGTCCGAGCTGCGCGGGCTGCAGGCCACCGCCCGGCTCGCGCGGACCGGCGAGGCCAGCCACGCGGGCCACGACGGCCGCGTCGCCGAACAGGTCGACGCCCAGGTGCGGGCCGCGCAGCTGGCCGGCGCACTGGCCCGGCTCAGCCCGGCCGACCGCGACACGCTGCTGCTCGTGTCGTGGGCCGGGCTCGAGCCGGCCGAGGTCGCCGAGGCCCTCGGCATCCCGCCGGGTACCGTCCGGTCGCGGTTGCACCGGATCAGACGCTGGCTCAGGACGAACGCCCCGGCTCAGGAGGAGGTGCAGGACCTTGCGTGAAGACAACGTCCGGAAGATCTGGTCCGAAGCCGAACTCGACGCGGCGCTCGCGGACCTGAACAGCGACGTCGAGGAGGATGACGGGCTGGCTTTCGCCCGCACGTCCCTGCTCTCCGCGGCCGGCGTCGAGGAAGCTCCGCCCGCCGAGCCGCGGCGCGGCGCGGCGTGGCGGTGGCTCGCCGTGGCCGCGGCCGTCGTCACCCTCGTCGGCGGGCTCGGCGTCGCCGCCGCCGTGTGGACGCCGGACGCGCCGGAGACGGCCCGGCCTGCCGCCACGCTCCCCGACCTCGACCGGCCGCTCGCGCCCGGCGAGTTCCGCTACACGGAAGCGCGCGACTGGCTCTTCCGCGCCGGCCCCGATTTCGTGGGCAAGGCCCAGCGGCGGACCGAGCTGTGGATCCCGGCCGATCCCACCGGCGTGTGGCACCGGCGCACCACACTGACGAACCCGCAGGCGGCGGACGGCAGAACCGCCGAACCGCGCCCCGCGACCGTCGACGAGTACGGCCCGGCCGGGGTGTTCCCCGGCCACCCGAACCGTGCCGGGGAGATGAAGCCCACCTGGAACACGCCGTTCACGAACTGGCTGACCCCGGACGCGGCGTTCATCGCCTCCCTGGTGCCCGACCCGCAGAAGCTGCTCACGCGGCTGCGGTTCGACACGGTCGAGATCAACGACGAAGGCCGGGGCAAGCCACACTCCTCCGGCAAGTCGCTGGCCATGGCCCAGAGCGCCCTGGAGACCGGCCTGCTCCGGCCCGACGTCCGGTCCGCGCTGGTCGAGGCCCTCGCCGCCGTCCCGGGCATCTTCGCCGTCCCCCAGCAGACGACCCCGGACGGCGGGCCGGCCACCGTCTACGTGGCCAAGGACACCGGCCTGCGGCTGTTCCTCGACCCGGCGACCGGGCGGCTGCTGGCCGCGGACAGCTCACCGATCCCGGTGATCACCACCAAGAACGAGCTGCCGAACAGCACGCGCCCGGTCCCGCCGAGCTCCGCAGCCGTGCCGAACACCGCGACGACCCAGTTCCCCGTCTCGCCGCAGCGGCACGACGTCCCGGACGTGCAGTACTCCTACGCCATCACGCAGACCTCGGGGTGATCAGCGCGCGTGATTGGCCGCGTTCAGCGCGTCCGCCACGTTCGCCACCTCCAGCACCCGGATCCCGGCGGGCGGCTTGCCCGAGTCCGGTGGGACCAGCGCGTGCGTGAACCCGAGCCGGGCCGCCTCCGCGAGGCGGCGGCCCACGCTCGGCACCCGCCGGATCTCGCCGGCCAGCCCGACCTCGCCGACCGACACCAGCCGCGGCGACAACGCCACGTCTTCGAAGCTCGACGTCAGCGCCAGCACCAGTGCCAGGTCGATGCCCGGCTCGGTGATCTTCATGCCGCCGACGGTGGCCGCGTAGACGTCCTTGTCGCCGAGCTTCAGCCCGCCGCGCTTCTCCAGCACCGCCAGCACCATCGCCACCCGCGCGGAGTCGAGGCCGCTGACCGCGCGCCGCGGCTGCGGGGCCGCCGTCGCCGACACCAGCGCCTGGACCTCGCCCAGCAGCGGCCGCTTGCCCTCCAGCGAGACCGTGATCGCCGTGCCGGACACCGGCTCGGCCGTGCGGCTCATGAACAGGCCCGACGGGTCCGGCACCCCGACGATGCCTTCTTCCTGCAGCTCGAAGCAGCCGATCTCGTCGGACGCGCCGAACCGGTTCTTGATGCCGCGCAGCATCCGCAGTGTCGAGTGCTTGTCGCCCTCGAACTGCAGCACGACGTCCACCAGGTGCTCCAGCACGCGCGGGCCGGCCACCGAGCCGTCCTTCGTGACGTGCCCCACCAGCACCACCGGCAGCCCGCGCTCCTTGGCCAGCGCGACCAGCCCGGACGTCACCGCGCGGACCTGCGTCACGCCGCCGGGTGAGCCGTCGACCTGCGGGGACGCCATGGTCTGCACCGAGTCGACGATCAGCACGCCCGGCTTGACGTCGTCGACGTGGCCGAGGATGGCCGAAAGGTCGCTCTCGGCGGCGAGGTACATCCGGTCGTGGACGTTGCCCGTTCGCTCAGCGCGCAACCGGACCTGGCCCGCGGACTCCTCGCCGGTGACGTAGAGGGAGCGGTCGACCGTCTTCGCCCACTGGTAGGCGACCTCGAGCAGCAGTGTCGACTTGCCGACCCCCGGCTCACCGGCGAGCAGCACCACCGCGCCCGGCACCAGGCCACCGCCGAGCACCCGGTCGAGCTCCGGGACGCCGGTGCGGCGAGCTCGCGCCGCTTCGACGTCGACCTCGCCGATCGGCCGCGCGGGCGCGCTCGGCGCTCCGGCGGCGACGCGCTGGATGGCGGGCTTGACCGGTGCCCCGCGCTCCTCGAACGAGCCCCATTCCTGGCACTCCGGACACCGGCCCAGCCACTTGGCCGCTTCGTACCCGCAGCTGCCGCAGCGGTAGGTGGTCCCCTTCTTCACCCCGCGAGGCTATCGGCGACCACCGACAAAACCGGGGACCTACTCCTTCACGTGCGCCGGCGCCGCGACCGGCAGCTCGACCGTGACCGGTCCGGCGTTCTGGAAGACGAAGGTGACCTTGATGACCTGACCCGGCCAGAGCGGCTGCTTCAGCGCGGGCAGCGTCACGGTGGCCTGGCCGACCTTCTCGGGCGCGGTCGGCGTCGCGGCCGGGCCGGACGACGGGACCTCGGAGGTGGCCGTGGCGGTGAGGTTGCCCGGGCTGTTGGAGGCCGAGCTGCTGCCGGTCGGCGTGCCGCTGGACGACGGCGCGGCCGACGACGGTGTGCTCGTCGGCGTGCCCGAGGTCGTGGTCTGCACCTCGTTCGTGGACTCGACGGCGTCGTCCGGGCCGATCACCAGCGAGTGCATGGCGACGACGGTCCGGGACCCCGCGATGGTCGCCTTGGCGCCGTCTTCGGTGGTCACCGAGACGAGCGAGTCGTCCTGCGCGCCCCGGTTGACGATCGTCAGGGTCAGCGCCGGGGTCGCACCGGCGGCGTAGCCCGGGCCGGACTTCGGGTACTGGACCGCGGCGTTGCGCAGGTCGATGGTCTTGACCTGGGCGTGCGTGCCGTTGACCGCGGGCTGCTGCGAGTCGGTCTGGGTGATCTGGCCGGCCCCGCACCCGGCGAGCACGAGCGCGGCACCGAGCGCCAGCACGCCCGCGCCGAGCACGCGACGATTCTGCAGCCTCACGTCGCAGTCCTTCCCTTTTCACGGCCTCGTCGCCCCGAAGACTAGCCGGGGTCGATCTCCGCCGCGGAACGGGTGTGCGTTGCCGGGGCCCGGCGACCAAGATCAACCGTCCTAAAAGGAATTCCCGGCCCGTGACGAAACGCTTCCCCGCTACCTGCGTGAGCACGGGGGTCCGACGTTTGTCAACCCCCGGCCAGGCCGCTGACCTGCGAGGACGAGTCCGGCCCGCTAGGTGGGCACTGGCGGCCCGTGCTAGGATGGAGTCAGCGAAAGGGGCAGAGGACACATGGTTTTCAAGGTCGGAGAGACCGTCGTCTACCCGCACCACGGTGCCGCACTCATCGAAGCCATCGAGACCCGTGTGATCAAGGGCGAGGAAAAGAAGTACCTCGTCCTCAAGGTCGCGCAAGGGGATCTCACGGTTCGCGTGCCCGCAGACAACGCCGAAATCGTCGGCGTCCGCGATGTCGTCGGGCAAGAAGGACTGGACAAGGTCTTCGACGTTCTGCGTGCTCCGCACACCGAAGAGCCCACCAACTGGTCTCGTCGGTACAAGGCCAACCTCGAGAAGCTCGCCTCCGGCGATGTGAACAAGGTGGCCGAAGTGGTGCGCGACCTCTGGCGGCGAGAGAAGGACCGCGGACTTTCAGCCGGTGAGAAGCGCATGCTGGCGAAGGCGCGGCAAATTCTGGTCAGCGAGCTCGCGCTCGCGGAGGGCACCGACGAGGACAAGGCTGAGGTCCTCCTCGACGAAGTTCTGGAAACCGCGACGGTCTGAAATCCCCGGGGCATCCTGCTCGACGGGCGGGCAGGTGCCTCTACGATCGCGTACCGATGAACGTCGTCGCGATCATTACCGTCGCACATCATGCCTCCGACGGAGAGACAGCTCTCACGCCGGTCCATGGTGACGCACTGCTCACGCACACCGTGCGGGGGCTGCTCGACGTGCCGGAGATCGATCTGGTGCTCGTGGCGGCCCCCCAGCGGTGTGCGTCGTCGTTTTCCGAGGCGGTCGGCGGCCTCGGCTGCCGGGTCGTCCCCGGCTCGCTCCGGCAGGCCTTCGCCGCCGTCGAGCCCGAGCTTTCCCGTGATTCAGTTGTACTCCTCCACGACGCGCTGCGTGCCTTCATTCCTGCGCAAACGGTGCGTGACGTCATCAAAGCGGTCCGTGACGGCGCGTCCGTCGTCGTCCCGGTGCTGCCGATGGCCGACACGGTGAAGGTGACCGACACCGCTTCGCTGATCGTCGGCACGGAGGACCGCTCACGGCTGCGCACCCTCCAGACGCCCGTGGGCTACGCCTTCGCGGCCTTCCGGCCGGACCTCGCGCCCGCCGGCGCGGCGACGGTCGAGGGCCACCCGGACGCGATGCGCGTCACGAGCGAGTTCGAACTGTCACTGGCCGAGGCGATCGCGGCGGCACCGAAGCACGAGGAGACGCTGTGAGGATCGGCAACGGCGTGGACGTCCACCCGGTCGAAAAGGGCCGCGAGTGCTGGATGGCCGGCCTGCTCTGGCCGGACGCGGACGGCTGCGCGGGCCACTCGGACGGCGACGTCGCAGCGCACGCGCTGTGCGACGCCCTGCTGTCGGCGGCGGGCCTCGGCGACCTGGGCGCGGTGTTCGGCACCGGCGACCCCCGTATGGACGGCGCGCACGGCGCGGACATGCTGGTCGAGGTCCGCGGCCTGATCGAGGCGGCGGGCTGGCGGGTGGGGAACGCCACGGTCCAGATCGTCGGCAACGCCCCGCGGGTCGGGAAGCGGCGCGACGAAGCCCAGAAGGTGCTGTCGGAGGCGGTGGGCGGCCCGGTGAGCGTGTCCGGGACGACGTCGGACGGCCTGGGCCTGACCGGCCGCGGCGAGGGCATCGCGGCCTTCGCGACGGCGTTGCTGCTCGCGGCGGAACAGGGGCTCCCGGCGGAATAGGCCCCAGCCCGCCCCGGTTCGGCGTGACATGCCCCTCACTCTCTCGGACGAGGTCCGCGCGCTGATCGACGGGAAGAACTTCGCCACGGTCGCCACCCTCGACCCGGACGGCGGCCCCCAGACCTCCGTCGTCTGGATCGGCCTCGACGACGGCGACCTTGTCTTCAGCGCGACCGAAGACCGCCGGAAGGTCCGCAACCTGCGGCGCGATCCCCGCATCAGCGTCTCGATCACCGACGCCGGGAACCCGTACCGGCACACGCAGCTGCGCGGCACGGTGACGATCACCGCCGACCCGGGCAAGACCCTGCCCAAGACGCTGAGCCACAAGTACCTCGCCCAGGACCCGCCGGCCGAGGGCGCCGACGTCCAGCGGGTGGTCGTGCGCCTGAAAGCCGAGAAAATCGCCGGCAACGTGAAATAGGGTCCAGACCATGGGTGTGACTTTCAACGAGGCGACCAAGGCCCTCTTCGACGGCAAGAACTTCCCGGTCGTCGCCACCATCAACGCCGACGGCTCGGTGCAGACCTCCGTCGTCTGGGCCAAGCGGGACGGCGACGACGTCCTCTTCGCGACCGTCCGCGGGCGGCTCAAGGAGCGGAACCTGCGGCGAGACCCGCGGGTCTCGCTGTCCGTCTTCGACCTCGACGACCCGCTCAAGTACGTCGAGGTTCGCGGCCGCGCCGAGATCACCGAGGAAGGCGGCCGAGAGCTGATCAACGAGCTCTCGCACAAGTACGACGGCAAGGACTTCCGCACCGAGCCGCCGGAGGTCGTCCGGGTCGTCGTGCGCGTGGTCCCGGACAAGGTCACCGGCTACGCGGCGTGACGTGACGCAGGTCGCGGGCGCCGCTCCGGTGCCCGCGGCCTCGCTAGGCTGGGTTCCATGACGATCAGGGCGGTGTTGTTCGACTTCTCCGGCACGCTGTTCCGGCTCGAGCAGGACGAGTCCTGGCTCACCGAACTGACGAACCACAACGGTGATCCGCTCGACATCGAGGCGCAGGCCGAGCTGATGCGCCGGATGACCGCCCCGGTCGGGCAGGTCGTCGAGCTCGACGCCGAGCACCTGCACGCCTGGCACCACCGGGACCGCGACCCGCAGCTGCACCGGAAGGTCTACCTCGAGGTGCTCAAGAAGTCCGGCGTCCCGCACGCCGACCAGGCGAAGGCGCTCTACGACCGGCTCATCGATCCCAGCCAGTGGACGCCGTACCCGGACACCGAAGCCGCGCTGAAAGCCGCCGCCGAGCGGGGCCTCAAGGTCGGGGTGCTGAGCAACATCGCCTTCGACATCCGGCCGGCCTTCACCGCCCGCGGGTGGGACGCCTACGTCGACGAATTCGTGCTGTCCTTCGAGGTCGGCGCGGTCAAGCCGGAGCTGGAGATCTTCCGCAAGGCCGTCGAGGCCCTCGGCGTCCCGGCCACCGAGACGCTGATGGTCGGCGACAGCGAGGAGGCCGACGGCGGCGCCCGCGCGCTGGGCTGCGAGTTCGCGCTGGTCGACCCGCTGCCGACGGCCGAACGGCCGGATGCCCTGCTCACGGCGTTGCGCGGCTTCGGCGTGGCGTGAGGGCCTGCGACGTCGCTCACGCCCGACCCCGTACTCTTTGAGGGTGACCCTTCACCTTTTCGACACGGCGACCCGGAGCGTGCGGGAGTTCCACCCCGTCCGTAGCGGAACGGCGTCGATCTACGTGTGTGGGGCCACCGTGCAGGGCGTGCCGCACATCGGGCACGTCCGCGGCGCCCTGAACTACGACGTCCTGCGCCGCTGGCTCGTCCACAAAGGACTGGACGTGCTGCTGGTCCGCAACGTCACGGACATCGACGACAAGATCCTCACCAAGGCCGCCGACGCGGGCCGGCCGTGGTGGGAGTGGGCGGCGACGCACGAGCGCGCCTTCGAGCAGGCCTACGACCAGCTCGGCTGCCTCCCGCCGTCGATCAACCCGCGCGCGACCGGGCACGTCACCCAGATGGTCGAGCTGATGCAGCGCCTGATCGACCAGGGGCACGCGTACGCGACCGAAGGCGACGTCTACTTCTCGGTGAAGTCGTTCGACCACTACGGCGAGCTGTCCCGGCAGGGCCTCGACGACGTCCAGCAGGGTGAGACGCCGACCCGCGGCAAGCAGGACCCGCGCGACTTCACCCTGTGGAAGAGCGCGAAGCCGGGCGAGCCGTCGTGGCCGACGCCGTGGGGCCCCGGCCGGCCGGGCTGGCACCTCGAGTGCTCGGCGATGGCGACGGCCTACCTGGGCCGCGAGTTCGACATCCACGGTGGCGGGATCGACCTGATCTTCCCCCACCACGAGAACGAGCGCGCCCAGTCGAACGCCGTCGGCGACCCGTTCGCGCGCTACTGGCTGCACAACGCCTGGGTGACCATGTCCGGCGAGAAGATGTCGAAGTCGCTGGGCAACACCGTGGCGATCCCCGCGATGCTCGAGCGCTACCGCGCGGCCGAGCTGCGGTACTACCTGGTGCAGCCGCACTACCGGTCCAACATCGAGTACTCCGACGCCGCGGTCTCCGAGGCCGCGCAGGGCTACCGCCGGATCGAGACGTTCCTGCGCCGGGCCGCGCAGTCGGGCGAGGTCACGATCGGTGCCCTCCCGCCCGAGTTCGTCAACGCGCTCGACGACGACCTCGCCACCCCGCAGGCGTTCGCCGTGGTCCACACCACGGTCCGGGACGGTAACGCCGCCCTCGACGCGGGCGACACTCCCAAGGCACTCGAATTCGCCGCGGCCGTCCGCGCGATGACCGACGTGCTCGGCCTCGACCCGCTGTCCGCGCGCTGGTCCGAGGCGGGCGGTTCCGAAACGCCCACCAAAGAAGCGCTGGCCCGGATCGTCGAAGGGCTGCTGGCCGAGCGCCAGCAGGCCCGCGCCGAGAAGGACTTCGCCCGCGCGGACGCCGCCCGTGACCGCCTCTCGGAGGCGGGCATCGTGGTGGAGGACACCCCCAACGGTCCTCAGTGGACTGTGAAGTCCGACTGAACCGCTTTCTACGCAAGGAACTTTCACGATGGCAGGCAACTCGCGGCGCCAGGGCGCGATCCGCAAGGCGGGCACCAAGAAGGGTGCCGTCGTCGGCTCGGGCGGTCAGCGCCGCAAGGCCCTCGAAGGCAAGGGCCCGACCCCGAAGGCGGAGGACCGTCCCGGGCACAAGGCGTACCGCCAGGCCAACGCCGCGACGAAGCGCGACCAGGCCCGGCAGAAGAAGGCCGACAAGCCGGAGCTGATCGCCGGGCGCAACCCGGTGGTCGAGGCGCTGCGCGCGGGCGTCCCGGCGACGGCGCTGTACGTCGCGCTGAACATCGAAATCGACGACCGGGTCAACGACGCGGTCCGGCTGGCCGGCGACAAGGGCATCTCGATCCTGGAGATCCCGCGCGAGGAGCTGGACCGCAAGACGAACCGGGCCGTGCACCAGGGCCTGGGCCTGCAGGTCCCGCCGTTCGAGTACGCCCACCCGGACGACCTGATGGCGGTGGCCCGCAACTCGGGCGAGGTGCCGCTGTTCGTCGCGCTCGACGGCGTCACCGACCCGCGGAACCTGGGTGCGGTGATCCGCTCGGCGGCCGCGTTCGGGGCGCACGGCGTGCTGCTGCCGGAGCGGCGCAGCGCGGGCATGACGGCGGTGGCGTGGCGGACGAGCGCGGGCACGGCGGCGAAGCTGCCGATCGCGGTGGCGACGAACCTCACGCGGCAGCTCAAGGCGTGGGCGAACGACGGCCTGATGCTGGTCGGCCTGGACGCCGACGGGTCGGTGGACATCGACGAGCTGGAGCTGGCGGCCGACCCGCTGGTCATCGTGCTGGGCTCGGAGGGCCGCGGCCTGTCCCGCCTGGTCCGCGAGACGTGTGACGCGACGGTGTCCATCCCGATGGCGGCGGGCGTGGAGTCCCTCAACGCCTCGGTGGCGGCCGGAGTGCTGCTCGCGGAGGTGGCGAGGCGCCGCCGTGCCGCCGGGCGGGTCTGACACCGCCACCCAGTCGGGTTAAGGTCACCGTCGGATAAACCGAGGGGACCCGATGTCGTTCGTTTCGCCGCTCTTCCTGTGGTACTTCATGCCGGCGGTGCTCGTCGCCGTGCTGGTGTGCCCGCGGAGCTGGCGGAACGGCATCATCGCGGTCGCCAGCCTGCTGTTCTACACGATCGGCGCCGGCGCCTTCGTGTTCCTGCTGCTCGGCTGCATGGTGGTCAACTTCCTGGCGGGGCCGCTCCTGGCCCCGAGCCCGTGGGACGTCCACGGCGTCCGCCGTCGCCGGATCCTCATCGCGGTGGTGTCGCTCGACGTCGCGGTGCTGCTGATCTGGAAGTACGCGGGCTTCGCGACGCAGCAGATCGCGGCGGTGGCGCACTGGTTCGGCGGCAGCGTGCCGGTGGCGAGCCTGGTCGTCCCGATCGGCATCTCGTTCTACACGTTCCACCACATCTCGTACGTGGTGGACATCTACCGGGGTGAGCGTCAGGCGCTGCGCAACCCGGTGTCGTTCGCGGCGTACATCGCGATGTTCCCGCAGCTGGTGGCGGGCCCGATCGTGCGGTTCCGGGAGATCGCCGACCAGCTCCCCCAGCTGCGCTCCCACCGCCTGGACGACATCGCGGCGGGCTTCCCGAGGTTCGCGCTGGGCCTGTGCAAGAAGACGATCATCGCGGACTCGCTGGGCCCCCTGGTCGACGCGTGTTTCAAGGTCCCCCCGGACCAGATGACGTTCACCACGGCGTGGCTGGGCGCGGTCGGCTACACGCTCCAGCTGTTCTTCGACTTCTCGGGCTATTCGGACATGGCGATCGGCCTGGGCCGCATGCTGGGCTTCCGGCTGCCGGAGAACTTCGCGAGGCCGTATTCCTCGGTGACGATCACGGAGTTCTGGCGCCGCTGGCACATGAGCTTGAGCCGCTGGTTCCGCGACTACGTGTACATCCCCCTGGGCGGCAACCGCCACGGAGCGGCGAAGACGTACCGCAACCTGTGCATAGTGTTCGTCCTGACGGGCTTCTGGCACGGCGCCCAGTGGACGTTCCTGGTGTGGGGCTGCTACCACGGAGCGCTCCTGGTGATCGAGCGCCGCTTCGGCCTCGACCTGGACCCGTCGGCCCCGTGGAAGCGCTACCTCCGCCGGGCCCTGACGATGCTCCTGGTGGTGATCGGCTGGGTGTTCTTCAGGTCGCCGGACCTGGGCCACGCGCTGTCGATGATCGGCCACCTGCTGATCCCGGACTTCGAAGGCCTGGGAGCGGGGGTGGAGCAGGCATTCACGAACCAGCGCCTGGTCCTCCTGCTGGCGGCGCTGGCGGTGTTCGTCCTGCCGGCCCACCCGGTGACCGGCCCGCTCCTGGAGTCGAGCCGAAGCCGCCCGGCAACGGCACTCCGGATCGGCGTGATGACGGTGGGCCTCCTGTACGCGGCCATCCTGATCGCCACGGGAACGTTCAGCCCATTCCTGTACTACCAGTTCTAGCGGGCACTCCTGGACGGGTGACGCTTCGGTAGCTTGAAGTGCCTTCTACCTGCGGTTTTACGTCTCGCGAGTTCTCCAGACTTCTCGCCGGTGCCCGTCGTCAGACGGCCTGGAGACGGCCTGAGCGGGCCTCGACCACTCCTCCCCCATCGTCCCGATAAGCAGCCATCCTCAGCGGCCGTCGCGCCGGGTCAAGGCACGCTTCCCAGCCTTGACGCGGTGCGGCGGCCGTTGGACGATCCGGCTCTCGGGTCGGTGGGGCTGGTGACGGACGTCGAGTAGCCGGCCATCTGCCGAGCTTGCCTCTTGGAGCCGAGGTAGACCTCTCGGCGGCGCGCTGTGCCCGGCTGCGCTCGGCGGGCTCGGCCCGCGACCGGCGGCCGGAGCGGAGCGGCAGGCCGTCCGTGTCGCAGGGGGCCGGAGCCCGCCGAGCGCAAGGTGACCAGCGCGCCGCCGCTGGCGGCGCGCCTTGATCCCATAGAGCCAAGTTCGGCAAGTTAGCTTTGGTGTTGATTGACTGCTTCGTCGCCAAATATTCGACGCGCCAAGTTGTCAACCAGTTGATGCCATATTCGATCGAGCCGCGACGGACGGCGAGGGTTTAATCTCAACTCCATGAGGATGAAGTCTCGCAGGCTCGCTCTTTCGAGCCCGGCACCTCGCTTGCGCTCAAGCAACTGAGGGAGATTTGGTCCCCCCTCTTCTTGCAAGCCTTCAACGATCTCCAGTTCGATAACATCAACTACCTCAAGAGGTGCGACATCTTCACCCTGTAGTAAACCAGCCTCGGCGACATGCTCTCTCAATAATGTCAGAGAAATGGGATTAACCGGAAACCCCTCAGTGGTAACCAATAAAGGATAGAAGGTCCGCTTAACGGGAGCCCCAAACCCCGTCAATTGTTGCTCAGACCGCCTAATTTCACTGATAGACGAATCGATTTGTTCCACCTCTCCAACCAGCTTAAGTAGATCTTCGACCACGGACTCATCGGAGACGCCGTAAACAGATTCCCGCTTTAACTGACTAGTGGTTACCTCAATTACAACCCAAGAGTCGCCATAATCAATGGCCGCGTCCGCGACTTTAACTCCCTGGACACCTCCATATGCAGCCTTTAAGTGTTCATCATGGTAAACACGCTGCATCGCGGAAGTGCTAGCAGTCATACTATCCAGGACTTCTGCGCAATATTTCTCCGACAGTCGCCGCAGGCTTTGCTTCAAACTGGCCGCCTTCTTCTTTGCCGCAGCTCCCTTGTACCTAGCAGCGAACTCGACGTCAAATATTGGGAGCCAACCGAATACCCGAGGCAGCAGCAGCGCCAAGTCTAAGATAATTAGACCACCATGCCATAATCGGACGACTGGATACCTGCCGAAAGTTCCAAATGTCCAATCAGTCTTTGCGTTGCGCCGCTCATCAAGTATAGCTCCACGAAATTCGGGCAGTTCAGCAGAGAAGACCGCCAAGGCCTTGTCGAGCCTGTCAGAATCCCATGCGAGACTAGAGAGGTACTCGCGAGTGACGATTGAATCACCATTCACAGATATAGAGAAGAGCACCAGACCTACCGCCAGAACATCACGAAGCGGAACACCGACAATCTCCGCGTATCCTTGCTCCATGTCTGTAATTTCCGGCGAACCCTTGAGTTCAGACGGAAGTTCGAGCCACACCCTGGCAAATCGGCCCATGAGATTGACTTCGTCAATACTGGAATTGAATATCTGATTCGATATTATCTCCCTACCCAGCGCGCCTGGACTCTTAGAGACAATCGTGTTCCCGCTTTCGGCCGCCTCGAGTCGGGATCCAAACATTTCTTGTGCCGCAATCAGAGCAACTACAAAGTTTCCTGGCACTACATGAGGAAGCAGAGAGTCGCCGCTAGCCCTCATTGAATAGGCAATCAAAGAATAGATAGCTTGCGGAACAATTAGGCCGCGATTCGGCTGACGCAGAAGATTGAGAACACGATCCTTTACTGGCGAATTAAACCACATATCGGCATATTTCTTATCAACCTCAGATCGATTGACTCCGGGCCGCCGCAAGTCGCCAAGTATCGTAGATGAAATGCGAAGGACATCCTCAGCAGTAAGCCGGGTAAGGTTATCAATCAAGAGGGAAGGCGGTACGGAGAATTCGAATACTTCTTCCGCTGAAAGATAGACCGTTATCTGATCAATCGGAGCAGGGGACTGCGCCGCAGACTCTGGAATTATCAGCCCACTTTCAAGCTGTCTCCACTTTGCCCCAAGGGCCTGAACACCGGTTCCCGTGAAGTAAGTGCGGCCGTCGTACGGGGAAAATACGAAGTTCCGAGGAATGCCGCGAGGCTCTTTGCCCGTGACCAAGTCGCGGAGCTGCCTAGACTTTCCCGCGTCACCTTCAGTTAAGGGCCCCACGAAGGCGTCGCCGATACGGAAGTCACCCCGCGAGTCTTCGTCCATACACTAGAGTCGCCCAGCGCGACGAGCTCGTTACAGGTCAATCACCGGGCGGTTTAGGTGAAATATGTGACATGCGTTTCACTGAGAGCATGCAAAATACGAAGTTGAATTGATTCATGGATGGACAATTCTTCTATGGCGTTCGGCTTGACCCAAAAAACTTCTGAACTTTCTGAGCTTCCACGAAGACTGCCCCCGACGTAACGAGCGCGGAAGCAGATTGAGAACTCTTGCCTGACCTCACCGTCGTCGTAGGCGATGACGTGCTTGGGGTTGGAGTACAGGCCGATCACGCCCGTAACCTCGCACTCGATGCCGGTCTCTTCACGAACCTCCCGGACTGCCGCCTGGGCCAGAGTCTCTCCGAGTTCCAGCTGACCGCCGGGGATGGAGTACAGGTCGTTGTCCGTGCGCCTGATCATCAGGATCCGGCCTTCGTCGTCCTGGATGAACGCCGAGACCGCTACTGCGATGCTGTTTGCCTTGGGTGCGTTCGGGTCGTTGTAGTAGTCGACTCGGGTCATGCTGCCTCCTAGAAGGTGGCGGGCTTGGCGAGGTTCCAGACTGACTCGAAGCTCTCCGAGTACGTCTCGAAGAGGTCCCCGGCGGAGAGCCTCCTCAGGTGGAGGGATGGGGCGTGGGCTCCCTGGAACCCGTACACGTGCGTGTTGATGATCATCTCGTCGTCGAATCGGAAGATTGAGTTGTAGAGCGTCGTGTTGTGGAACCGCATCTCCACGCCGTCGACTCCGACCAGCGGCCGATAGGACGCCAACGCATTGCGGATGCGCGCCGCGAGGGTCCCGTCGCCGAGCTGTTCTTCCTCGCCGCGCAGGGCGACGCTGTCCCCCTCGGGATCTCCGAACACGAGGCGGATTCGAGCGCCGGCCGCTGCCTTGGCTGTCAGGTCCTTGATGAACCGTGGGCGTTCCACCAGAAACAGAGCCGCGTGGACCAGGATCTCGACGGTCTCCGATGCTTCCTTGATCAGCCGGTCCCACAGCTCGACAGGGACGGCATTGCGGTGCGGGAAGACCTGAACCAGCTCGGCGGCGGCGGTCTCGGCTTTGCGATCGGGTGCCACGGAGTCCGGCCACAGGTAGGTCTCTGACTCGCGCGCCATGGCGGCGATCTTGTGCCGGTGCTTCGGATAGGGCGTCCGGTTCTTGGTGATCCAGCGCTCGACGGTTTTCTGATCGACGCCGACCGCCTTCGCGACCTGCTCCAACGTCAGGCCGTTGCGCAGTAGCGCGTCACGCAGGCGTTCGTTCGGCATCGGCACCCCTTGGGACGTGTAGGGACGTCTTCGACGGTACCAGGGACGTCCCAAGATGTCCCGCCATGTGGTGATCACGTCCCGCGTTTTGGCGGAGATTGGGTGTCAGGTTGCCGGGGCAGGCCCGGTGCCAGGACACCGAGGAGGAAGGCGTGACCACTGAAACCACGGTCCAGCCGGCTGGCGCGGACAAGCGGGCGGTACCTCGCCGACGTGCGGCGTAAGCGCGGCGTGGCATGCGCGACACGGTTCAGATCCACGTCACGGCTGATCTGCCGATTCGTGTCCGGGCGCTGACGTACGCAAACCGCGCAGAAGTCCGGTTCGGCAAGGCGTTCCCGGTGGTCCTACTCGTGGACTCCGACGCCATCGCCGTACTGCGGAGGGAACTGGACGAGGTCAGCGCGGCATTGGACGCCGCAGCGGCACGAGGCGGAGAACCGCCCGAAGAGACCAATCAATAGACGACACAAGGGATTCAGCATGGCTATCGACAAGGGACACCGCTTCGGCATCGACTTCGACGACGCGTTTCCGCAGGGCTTGGTGATGGTGGGCGAGGTCTCGCCCGACAACGAGTACCAGTCGCGTGAGGACCGGGCCGCCAATCGCCCGGTTCGGCAGCGGGTCGACGAGATCACGGGCAAGCGGCAGTGGAAGGTGATGGTCACCGACCCGGCCGAGACGCGGGCGAAGCGGGCCTCGTTCGAGATCACCCTTCTTGCCGACGTGCAGCCGGTTCCGACGACGTCGGAGGCGCTGCCGGGGATGCGGCCGATCGAGCTGGACGGCCTGACGGCGGAGCCGCGCGTGGCAGGGCAGGGCGAGTTCAAGTACCAGTCCTACGTGTTCCGCGCGACCGGTTTCAAGCAGGCCACCAGCAATGCGAAGCCGTCTCGGTCCGGTGGGTCCGGTGGGTCCGGTGAGACGGCGAAGGCGGCGTGACGGTGGTGGGCTTCCGCGAGCGGGTCGAGGCGTGGGAGCAGGCGTATCGGGACTATATGGCCGCGTGGGAGCACGGCCGCGCAGTCCTGTCGCCGGTGAGTGCGACGAACACGGCGAATGCTGCTCGGCGGGTGTCGCGGGCGTGGCACGAGCTGGCGCAGTCGCGCGGGTTGCCGTGGTGGTGTGTGGCGGCGCTGGAGTCGGCGGCCGAGGGGTTCGCCGATCTGGCCCGGGAATGGGAACGACATGACGGCAACGTGGGACGGGCTGGGGCTGCGCTGGACAGTCGGGGCGGGGACCGAGGTGACGGTGGAGGAGACCGGGACGGGCGCAGCGTGTCCGCCGGTCCTGGTGCTGGCTGGTGGGCTGTGCGTGGTGACGCTGGTGCCGCCGGAGGACCAGACCGCCTGGACGGGCTGCGCGGTGTTCCTTCGCCGGCTCCGCGACCACGCCGACGACCTGGCGGCACTGCTGGAAGCCCGCGCGGGGAGGCATGAGAGTGCGGAGGGGTGAGCCGAAGACGCTGCGGGATGCCCACGAGGTCGTGATGGACCGCCGGCCACCCAACGACGCGAACCCGTCGGTGTGGCTGGCGTTCCGTCTCGGCAACGCCCGGCTGTACAAGGCTGTCGCCGATGTCGACCGGGGTCATCACCACGAGGCGTTGTACTGGGCCGGGTATGAGGAGCGGAAGGCGGGTGAGATCTCGGCAGAGCTGCAGGCGGAAGGAACGCCTGCTGAGTAGTCGCATGTAGACGACCGAAAAGTCAACAATACTAGCGAAAAACGCACGCAATGACGTGCGGTGATGAAACACGTCCTGATGTGGGTGCGTGTGATCCGTTAAGGCGCAGAAGCGGAAACCGGCTACCAACCTTGCCGCTCCTGCGCTGTCCACAACCAGCGGAAGTGAACAATGACAACGCTAAACGATGACAACGGGCGAGCGTCAACGGGGGTCACCCGAACGCGCTGCGCCTCTTGCAAACGATTCGCGAAACTCCTGCCCGGTGAGACCAAGTGCGCGCCCTGCTTGGGAATGCTGCCGCTGGACCTCGACGTGAAGCGGGGTGGTCGGTGATGTCTCCCGGCTTCGCGGTAGTGGCCCTGGCTGGGCTGGGACTCGGCGTGTGGTTGCTGCACAAGGTCGGTCGCGCCCTGGCGTCCGTGGTCGAAGGCTTGGCTGCGGCTGCGGTGGTGTTCGTGTCCCTGTGGTGGCTGTGCAAGGCCGTGGTCTGGATGCTCGCTCAGGTCGTGACCCGGTGGCGGACCAGTCTCGCCGTGATCGCGGTCTACGCCTGGTGCCAGCTGCTTGGCTGGCTCTCCCTGGCAGTCACCTTAGGCAGCGTCGCGGTGGTGCTGGTGACGTGGTGGGCGATCGGCCCTGTCTCGTTCGATCAGTGGTGCTGGCGGTTCCTGCGCTCCTGGTGGGCCCGCTGGGCGGTCTACGGCCGGAAGCTGCCGGAGTGGCTGCACGCCTGTGGCCTGTCGGTGCGGGACGAGGCGTTGCCGGTGGTGGTGAACGTGAACCTCGTCGGCCGTCGACGTGCGCTGTCTCGGTCGACGTCGAACCGGCCGAATGCGCGGCTGCCGAAGGTGCTCGGGGTTCGCTCTGGCGCGTCGTGGGATGAGGTGCGGGTGGAGCTGGTGGCCGGGCAGAAGCCGGAGGACTTCGACGACGCCGCCCGGGCCCTGGCCGTCGCGCGGAAGGTCGCTCGCTGCCAGGTCCGCGAGCTCGCCCCCAACGTCGTCTCGATCGACTTCCAGCGCCGCGACTTGCTCAGCGGCGGAGTGGCCGGCCCCCGGGTCCCGGACGGCACCGAGTCGACCGGCGTGGACCTGCGCAACGTCTGGGCCGGGCGGACCGAGTACGGCCGTGACTGGCGGGTGCCGCTGCTAGGCTCCGGCGCGCACTGCCTGACTGCTGGCGCCTCCGGGGCGGGCAAGAACTCGGTGATGTGGTGCCCGCTCGTGGCAGCCGCTCCGGCGATCCGGGCCGGGGTGGTGCGAATGTCCGGCATCGACCCCAAGGGCATGGAACTCGCGTACGGGCGCGGCATCTTCACCCGGTACGCGGTCGGCGGCAAGGACGCGGTCGAGCTGCTGGACGGCCTAGTGGAGGAGATGGAATCCCGCAAGCGCGCGTTCGCTGGTCGGCTGCGGACGATCCCGGTGTCGACGGAGTATCCGTTGGAGCTGCTGGAGTTCGACGAGATCGGCGCGCTCACGAAGTACACCGACCGCAAGACCCGTGAGGCCATTGTGGAACGCGTCGCCCTGCTGACCACCCAAGGTCGGGCATTGGGGATCTCGGTCCGTGGCTACGTCCAAGAGCCCACTAAGGACACCGTCCCGGTCCGGGAGCTGTTCACCCGGCGGGTGTGCTTGCGCGTGACCTCGAAGACGCACGTCGGGATGGTGCTCGGTGACGGCGCGTACGAGCGCGGGGCGTGGGCGAACCGCATCGGCGACTCGGAGGCCGGCGTGGGCTACGTCTGGGGCGAGGGCATCCGCGAGCCCCTGCGCATCCGGGCCGGGTGGGTCTCCGACGGCACCGTCAAGGCGCTGGAGGCGTACGTGACCAACGGGGGTATCGCGGATCTGCGACACGGCGGTGAGGGGGTGGCCGCGTGAACCGGCTGATGATCTTCCTCGACGCGATCCGCGACCACCTCGACTCCTACCAGCTGCCGCCTGCCGCGTCGGTCGACGTCAACGCCTGGTCCAGCCCGATCACGGTCCAACTGGATGTCGACGGGCTGCCGAAGGTCGCAAGGGCGTTGCTGGTGTGGAGCCAGACGCTCGAGGACGTCTCGGCTCGGCTGTGGCGGCTGGTCGACGGCAAGTGGGTGCACCTGTCGATCACCGGCCGGACACCCTGCAGCATCCCGGTCCTGGTGTTCGGCGTGGTCCGGTTCGAGCCGAGCACCTTCCCCGACCTGCCGGCCGGAGCGAAGCAGGACATGCCCGTCTACCTGCTGCGTGGCTGGTCCTCGCCCGGAGAGGTGGCGGCTTGATGACCGAGACACGCGCGGAGCGGATGCGGACCCCGCTCGCGGCTGACGTGATCCGGGCGACGGCGGAGAAGCACGGCGTCTGCGTCCGCCCATTCACGATGGAAGTCGGCGACACCGAAACCGGCGAACTCCGCTACGTCCCCGTCCCGTGCGGCTCCACCGTCGAATCGGTGTGCCTGCCCTGCGCCCGGAAAGCGAAGGCGCTGCGACAGGCGCAGTGCCGCGAGGGCTGGCACATGACCGAAGAACCCAACCTCACCGCCGAGCCACCCACGGAGGACCACAAAGAGCTGCTGACCTACCGCGCCGACCTGGTCGCGGCCTACCGGGACGTCGTCGAGCACGACCAAGCCGAGGCCGACGAGCTGCGGGACGAGGTCGCCGGGGTCGATGCGGAACTTCGGCAACTCGGGATGCGGGGCCGGCTGCCCGCCCTCGACGTCCCGACCAAGCGGGCGGTGAAGCGCTCGACTCGGCGTCGGCAGGACGCGCCGAACCTGCCTCGGCAGAAGGTCGCGAAGACCACCGTGGGCCGGGAGTTCGCGGGGAAGTTCCGGCCGTCGATGTTTGTCACGTTGACCTGTGACTCTTACGGCCCGGTCCGTGATGGGGCGCCGGTCGACCCGGCCCGGTATGACTACCGGCGGGCCGCTCGGGACGCGGTGCATTTCTCGGCATTGGTGGATCGGTGGTGGCAGAACCTGCGCCGGGTCGTGGGCTGGGACGCGCAGTACTTCGCGACTGTCGAGCCGCAGAAGCGCACGGCTCCGCACCTGCACGCGGCGATCCGCGGGGCGATCCCGCACGACGTGATCCGGCAGGTCACCGAGGCCACCTATCACCAGGTCTGGTGGCCTAACCACGACCAGATCGTCTACGTCGACCGGATGCCGGTCTGGGATCCGGACACTCGCGCGTTCTTAGACCCGGACACCCGGGAACCGCTGACGTCGTGGGATGACGCCGTGGAAGAGGTGGAGGACCCGGCGCACGTTGTCGTGTTCGGGCGGCAGGTGCACTCGAAGGGCATCCTTGGCGGGACCGAAGAGGCCGGCCGCCACATCGGCTACTTGACGAAGTACCTGACCAAGTCCACCGGCGAAGTCGTGGAAGCGGACACGGCGCGGCTGCGGGATCACCACGACCGGCTACACGCCGAGCTGTCAGTGACGCCTTGCTCGCCGCGCTGCGCGGTCTGGCTGCTCTACGGCGTCCAGCCCAAGGGAGCGGGCAGCAAAACCACCCCGGGCCACTGCAAGGGCCGGGCTCACCGCCGGACCACGCTCGGGCTACCGGGGCGTCGGGTGCTGGTGTCACGCAAGTGGTCGGGCAAGACGCTCGACGACCACAAGGCCGATCGCAAGGCGTTCGTTCAGCAGGCGCTGGCGGCGATCGGGATCGAGAAGCCACAACCGGACCCGGCCCGCTTCGTCTGGCGGAAGGTCGAGCCCGGAGACCCGCAGGTTCCACCCCGGCCACACCTGGTCATGCGCGCGATCGCCGAGCGGATCACGTGGAGGGCCGAGTACGACCGGGCACTACTCGCGGCCGCCGGACCACCGGGGAGTGATCCAGAAACTTCGGCAACTCAGCTCGCAGCTTGACCAGGGGGAACTATGAACAACTTCGAAGGCGCTGACCAGCTCTGGTCGGTTGAGGACGTCGCTGCCTATCTCCGTGTGCCGGTGAAGACGCTCTACCAGTGGAAGTGGCGGGGCGAGGGGCCGCCGGTGAGCAAGGTTGGCCGGCACCTGCGGTACGACTCCGCGTTGGTACGGGCCTGGGTGGCCGGGCTGGAGGCTGCCTGATGGGACACGTCCAGGACCGCTGGTACCGGCCGAAGAAGGACGATCACGGCCAGGTGGTGCTGAACGGGCGCGGCAAGCCGGTGCTTGAGAAGACCGACCTGTACGGCGTCGGGATGCGCTATCGGGTGCGGTACGTCGACCCGACCGGCACTGAGCGGAGCAAAGCCTTTGCGGACAAGCAGAAGCGCGCGGCCGACGACTTCCTGACCAAGGTCGAGCACGAGATGAATCAGGGGGCGTACACCGATCCGGACGCGGGAAAAGTGCCGTTTCGGCAGTACGCGGACAAGTGGCTCCGCACGCAGACCTTCGAGGAATCAACGCGCGAGTCAGTCGGCGTCCGGCTCAAGAACCACATCTATCCCCACCTCGGGGACAAGTACCTGGACATGGTGAAGCCGTCGAGCATCCGGGAGTGGGACCGCGCGCTGCAGGACGGCAAGCTCGCCGCGAGCTATCGGCAGGTGCTCTTCGTCCACGTGCAGAGCATCTTCAACGCTGCGATCGATGACGAGTTGATCAGAAAGAATCCGTGCAACGCGTCGTCGGTGCGGAAGCCGGTCATTCCCGCACGCAAGATCGTTCCGTGGACGACCGACCGGGTCCACGCGGTGCGCGGTGCCATCTCCGAGCGGTACAAGGTCACGGTGTCCCTCGGCGCTGGCCTCGGACTTCGGCAGGGTGAGGCGTTCGGCCTGGCCCTCGATGACGTCGACTTTGACAACGACGTCGTGACCGTCCAGCGGCAGGTGAAGTTCGTCTACGGCAAGCCGTGCTTCGGGCCTCCCAAGCGGGGCAAGATCCGAGAAGTCCCGCTGCCCTCGTCGGTCGCCCGGGACATAAAGGAGCACGCCGAGAAGTTCCCGCCGGTCGTCGTCACGTTGCCGTGGCAGCACCCCGGCGGAGAACTCGTCTCGGCGCGGGTCATCGTCTACTCGCGGGACCTGACCGCTGTGTCCCGGCCGGTCTACAACCAGTGGGCGTGGGGACCGGCCTTGAAGAAGGCTGAGGTTGCCCGGGTCAAGCGCGTCGACGGCTTCCACGCGCTGCGGCACTTCTACGCCTCCACGCTGCTGGACGCCGGCGAGTCCATCACCGCGCTCGCCGAACACCTCGGCCACAGCGATCCCGGGTTCACGCTGCGGACGTACACGCACCTCATGCCGTCGAGCAAGGACCGGACCCGGCGGGCCGTCGACAACGTGCTCGGCGTCCGGCCTGAACCCCCGGCACGGCCTGATGACGGCCTGGCGGCATGATCTAGGTCATGAACCGCAGGTGAGAGGCGGTTCCATACCTTGTACTACCAGTTCTGAGCGAGGACTCCGGACATGACCGACCCGACCGAGCTGTCCAAGGTGCCCGGCGTGATCCCGTACGTCGACCACCACAACGGACCGAGGCGGCTGCTCACCATCGAGATTCCGCACCTCGGCCACACCGTTCGCGCCTACGCGCCGATCGCGAGCATCGACGGACGCCAGTACGTCATTTCCTGGGGCGCCGTCTCCTTCGAGATCCCCGCCGACCGGAACGTGCACGTCAGCGTGCACCTGCACACGAACAGCGGGCACGATCACACGATCACCCCGTTCGCCTCGCTCGTCCTGTCGCAGCACCCCGCGCCGATGCGGCTGGTGGCCCAGTTCGTTCCCAGCCGCGGGCCGGAAGGGGTGCTGGTGCCCGTCGGGTGAGCCGCGTCGCCTCGTGAAACCCACTCACCCGAACGGCCCAACCATGAAACCCTGACCCGGTGCTGACCACCCGGTACCTCTTCCTCACCCGCCACGCGGAGGCGGCCCCGAACGGAAGACTCACCGAAGCCGGCCACCGCCAAGCCGTCCTCCTCGGCAGACGCCTCCGAGACGTCCCGGTGACGGCGATCCACCACGGCCCCCGCCACCGCACCACCGAGACCGCCCACCTCATCGCCGAACAGCTCCCCGGCGTTCCCGTGCACGTCGACAAAGCGGCAGACGACTTCGTCCCGTACACACCAAGGCGAGAAGAACTCCCGGAAACCTCCGGCGACCTCCTCCTCGCGTTCACCCGCCAGTTCCCGCCGGCCGACGAAGAACTGGCCGCCGAAGCCGAACGCCGGTTCACCGGCCCGGTGCCGGGAAGCGAGCCGAGGTACGAAGTGCTCGTCACGCACAACTTCCTCGTCGGCTGGCTCATCCGCGCCTCGCAGGACGCCCCACCCTGGCGCTGGCTCACCCTGACCCACGCCAACGCCGGCCTCACGGTCATCCGGTACTCCCCAGGCCGCCCCGCGGCCCTCCTCACCTACAACGACCAAAGCCACCTGCCCGCCGAACTCCGCTGGACCGGCTTCCCACCCGATTTCTACGTTCCGTAATCGACACACACAACAAGTGACCACCGCGGAAAACCGCTCTCGCCCGAATGGCCGAGCGTGTCAGGATGCGCGGATGAATCCCCCGCCGGCGCCCACGTCCGATCGGCTGAGCGACTACCTCGGCGCCGACGCCGTCGTCGATCACGGACACCCGTCGATCCGAGCGCTGGCCGGCGCGCTGCGCCCTGCCGGCGGCGATCCCGTCGAAGCCGCGAAAACCGCGTTCCTCTTCGTGCGCGACGAAGTCGAACACGTCATCGACGCCGCCGACCCGCGTGTCACCTGGCGGGCGTCGGACGTCCTGCGCGAGCGCGTCGGCATCTGCCACGCCAAGGCGCACCTGCTCGCCGCTTTGCTGCGCGCACAAGGGATTCCGGCCGGCTTCTGCTACCAGGAACTCTCCGCGCTGCACGGGCTGAATGCCGTGTACCTGCACGGCAAATGGTCCAGACTGGATGCCCGAGGCAACCGCACCGGGGCCGGCGGGGAGTTTTCGCTCGACGTGGAAAAACTGGCCTGGCCGGTCGACCGCACCCAGGGCGAACGCGATCACCCGGAGATCCACCCGGCCCCGGCGCCGGTCGTCGTGGATTTCCTGATGACCGCCGAACCGGGCCCCGGCTGGTACGAAAACGGGCTGCCGCGCACGCTTTGATCATGGTTTCCACCCTTTTCAGGAAACCGGCCGACCCGGTAAATTATTGCCGAGAGTGACCTCTGTCCGTCAGTCCTGTCCCCCGAACTTCTTATTTCGCGTACCCCGCGAGGCGCGTAAAGTGACTCCCCGCGCTCGAACAGACACTTTACGCATACGTCCGTTCGGGTGGCTCGAGGGAGGTGAAGCACGTGGCCGCGGCTGGCGGACGCCTCCGCCGTACCCCACTGCAGGAGATCTTCTGGACCAGGACGAGCCTGCTCCTCACGGTGCTCGTCGTGGTCGCCGGCCTGAGCCTGTGGATCGCCGGCCTGATGGACCCCGGCACCGGGAAGAACCTGGTGACGTCGCTGGGCACCGGCACCCTGATCTCGGCGATCGTCGGGTTCGGCCAGACCCTGATCACCGCCAGCGCCTCGCAGCAGGCGCTCGTGACGCCGGTGATCGAGGAAAGCCGGCGCGCGCTGGAGGACCTGAGCGCCGAATACCGCGCGCTGAACAAGGAGTTCTTCCCCACCGACGTGTTCGAGGCGACGACCGATCCCGATCCCGCGTTCAACCGCGCGCTGATGGCCGACCTCGACGCGACCCGGCAGTACTTCTTCCGCGGTTTTTCCGGGCGGCACGCGGCCGCCCGCCTGTTGCTTTCCCGCACCGAACGGGAACTGCGGGCCGTCATCGCCGATCCGCGCGACGCGAGCTCGATCAGCGGGCGCGCCCGCTACCTGCTCCGCCGCGAGGAAGCCGACGTCGACTACGAACAGATCCAGACCCGGCTCGACGAAGAGATCCGGATCGGGCTCGTCGGCCTCTTCCTGGCGCGCAGCCGGTGCGCGTCGGTCGACATCACCGTGGTCGCCGACCCGCCGCTGGACCGGCTCGAAATGTTCGACGACAGCGTGTGGGTGTCGCTCTACAGCGACGTCCGCGGCGCCACGAAGCTGTACCCGCGGTCCCTGCGATTCACCGAAGGTTCCTTTCTCTACAACATGGAACGCGCCGAATTCGTGCGCGTCTCGCAGTCCCGGACCGGCCGCCACTTCCGCATCACGTCCGCGACGACGCGGACGGATTTCCTGGCGCTGTTCGAGAAGATCACCGGATCCCCGTTGTCCGAGGAGCAGTTCCGCGAACTGGAGGCCAAGTTCCACACCTTCCGCGCGGAGTTCTCCGCAGTCGCCGAGCTAGGGAGCTGACCTTGCTCACCCGCCTGTCCCCCCTTTCCGAACTGGCCACCCGCCTGCGCACGGCCAGGTTCCCGATCGCCGCGGAGTGGCGCGTGGTCGACGGCTGGTTCCGGCCGTGGGCCGCCCAGCCCGGCCTGCGGGACGAGCTGCGCACGCAGCTGCGCACGCTGTCGACCCCGCAGGCCACCAAGATCCTGCGCTCGTCCCGGGAAACGACCACCCACTTCGCCTGGTGCCTGCTCGATTCGCCGTCCGACCCGTTTTCCTTCTGGCTGCACGAATACAAGGCGCAGCAGGATTGGCGGGAGGGGTACGCCGATTCCGTGCACAACCACAGGTACCACTTCTGCACCACGATCCTCCGTGGTGACTACCTGCACGAACGGTACGAGACGACGATCGACCCCGGCACCGGGCTGATCGCGTCCGCGCGGTTGCGCCGCCGGACGCGGTGCGCGGCCGGCGCGTGCGCCACCATGCTGGCCGACGAATTCCACCGGATTCCGGAAGCGGCCACCGGAACGATGACTTTCCTCGTCAAATCACGCCCGGTGAGCAGTTTCAGCCTGTCTTTCGACCCGGCAGGCGGAATCGGTCACCGTCACGTTCCGGCAGAGGCCCGATTGGGGGAATTGGCCGACCGCATCTAGCCACACACCGGCGTCAGCGGCGCTTACCATTACTCCACCCGCCTGAACACCACAGCCGGGATGGGAGAGGTGTATGCGCACGCAGGAAAGCACGATCGACCACGTGATCGTCGGCGCCGTCGAGAACCGGGTCCACCGGCTCTGCCGCCAGTACGCGGATCGGCTGCAGTTCCACGGCTGGCACCACGTGAGCTTCGTCCGCGCGAAAGCGGCCGGTTTTGCCCGGCACAACGGCGCCGACGTGGCGGTGGTGGAGGTGGCCGCGCTGGTGCACGACGTCAACTACCTGGTGCTCCGGAACTCGCCGGCGGCGGCGGGCCGGAGCCTGCGGCTGGAAATCCTCGCCGAATGCGGCGTCCCGCCGCGGATCGCGCGGTGGATCGACGAGATCGTCGACGAAGCGGAAATGGCCACCCGCGGCCGGCACATTTCCCTGGAAGCGCAGGCGCTGAGCGACGCGGACACGTTGTTCAAGGCGCTGCCGGTGACGCCAGTGGTGCTGGCGCACCGGTACCTGCGCGAAAACGGGCTGAGCCTGCGCGAGCTGGCGCACAAGATCGTCGGCGAGCAGTGCGACGTCCACGACGAGGGGTACTACTTCTACAACCCGCAGGCGGCGGCGACGTATTCGCACTGGGCGACGGCGAACCTGCGGCTGTGGCAGTGCATCAAGGAGGCGGTCGACGACCCGACGGTGGCGGAGCTGCTGGACGCGGTCGCGTCCTAACCCTGCCCGTAGCCCCGCAGCCGGTCGACGACGTTGGCGACCTCGGGCGGCGGCAGCAGGCTGGGCCGGCCGGCGCTCTGGGCGAGCAGCCACACGCGGCAGGCCCATTCGAGCTGCTGGGCGCGGTGGTAGGCGGCCTCGAGGCCGTCACCGTAGGTGAGGGTGCCGTGGTTGGCCATCAGACAGCCACGGCGCCCTTCGAGCGCTTCCAACACGGCGGCGGCGAGCTCCGGCGTGCCGTAGGTGGCGTAGCGCGCGACGCGTACCGAGGGCCCGATGGTGGCGATGATGTAGTGGATCGGCGGGACCTCACGCACGAGCGTGGAGACGGCGGTGGCGTGCGGCGAGTGCGTGTGCACGACGGCGGACACGGGCTCCCCGTCCGGGTCACGAACGTCCCAGTACACGGACAGGTGCATCGGCAGTTCACTGGTCGGCTTGAGCGCCCCGTCGACAACCTGCCCACCGAGATCGACGACCGGGATGTCACCGGGCGTGAGACTGGAGTAGGCAACCCCGGTGGGCGTGACGGCGACGAGATCCCCGGCCCGCATGGAGACGTTCCCGGAGGTGCCGACGACCAGGCCATCACCGACCATCCGGCGCGCATAGGCGCACACGGCGGCCCGCTCGGTCTCGAGGATCATGCGCAGGTCCCGTCTCGTGGGTGATCGGCAACTGCTGTGCAGATTGCCAGCCACCCCCGAGTGTCGGCCACCTCCCCGGCTGGGGGATTCACGCCCTTTGCCGGACGAAGGCCGGGCCGGGATTGCGGATGGCTCACGGCGCCTCGTGGTGTGGGTCAGGTGGGGATTCGTCGCTGGGGGCTGGGGCGGCCGAAGGTGGGGCTGTCCCGGGTCTCTTCGGCGGATGGGCTGTTTGGTGCCCGCCACCCCGAAGCCGGGATTGTGACTACGGCCGGCAGTGCCGCGTCAAGGCGGGAAAGCGTGCCTTGACCCGGCGCTGCCGGCCGTGTTGGGGCTTCGGATCGGGGTTGCGGGAGGTCTGGGTGGTGCAGGTCGGGCTTGCAGCCTGCCGCTCACGCCGGTAAGTCACCTGAAAGGGAGCCCCGACCAGCTCCCCGCCACTCCCAGGGGGGCGTGCCCAAGTCCAGTCTATCGGCTCTGACCGGCCAAAACGCCTGCTCCCGAGATCTGTGGACAACTCGACCCGATGTGGATAACCCAGCCTTTGCCGCCGGAGCCGGGCCTCGGGTCCCCGTCGTAACGCAGCCTTCCGGCTGAGGGGTTCCCGATCGAGGGATCCCGATCGCGCCGAGGGACTAAGCCTTCGCCGCCGGTGCGGCCGGGGCCTTCGGAGCCGGAGCCGGCTTGCGGTCCCCGTTCCCCACCGAAGCCGCCGAGGCCGCCGAGGCCGAAGCCGCCGAAACCGGAGCCGCGCCCGAAGAACCCGAAGAGCCCGAAGAGCCCGAAGAAGCAGCGTCCTCCGGCGGCGGCGCCAGCAGCCGCATGGCCTCCTTGACCGCCGCGTCCGTTGCTGCGATGCGCTCGGCCACCTTTGCCCTCAGGTCGAGGGCCAGCTTGCGGTTCTGGTCCGCCGTCGCCTGGGAGGCCTGGGCCGCCGCCAGCGCCGACTCCGTCTCGCGCTTCTTCTGCGCGAACTCCTCTTCGAACGCCTTCTTCCGCGCGGCCAGCTCCTCCGCCGCGACGCGGTCCGCCTCCTCGCGCAGAGCCGCCGCCGCTGCCTCGGCCGCCGCGTCCGCTTCCTTGCGGGCTCGCTCGGCCGCCGCCGCCTGCTCGACCCTCTTCGCGCCCGCCGCCGCGTTCAGCTTCTCGATCTCGGCCTTGGCCTCCGACAGCAGCCGCGCGCGCTCGTTCTCCGCGTCCTTCGCCAGCTTGTCGGCCGTGCGGCGGGTCTCGTGCGCGTACTTGTCCGCCTGGTCGCGGGTCGAGGCCGCGTCCGCCTCCGCCGCCGAGCGCAGGTCCGCGATCTCCTCCTCGGCGAGCTGCATCATCATCCGGACGCGCTCGGCCATCGCGCCCGCGCCGGACGGGCTCGAGCTCATCCTGGCCAGCGCGGCCTTCGTCTCGGCCAGCTCTTTCTGCGCGTACGCGAGAGCTTTCGTGAGGTCCGCGGACGTCGCGACGGCGTCGTCGCGGTTGCGGGACGTCTCACGCAGCTCCTTGGTCAGCCCGGCGAGGTGCTCGTCGACCTGGCGCTGGTTGTAACCGCGGACGCCCACGGCGAACTGGGCGGTCTTCGGGGCGGACTGGGGCTTCTCAGGCGCGACCATCGGGCCACCTTAATGAGCAAGGGTCCTTCGATGCGTACCGCCAAAAGGATGCATCACGGATATTGGAACCCCCGGTGACGCATGGCATCCTGAAGCCCGGCGCGAGAAGGCCACTGTGGACATACTCGCCGGCAGGAGACCGTGCTCACCGGCCGCGCTCGGACAAGCTGTTCGCCGAGCCGCTGGTCGCGCTGCCCACCGGCGGGCGGCAGTACCAGGAAGCTCATCGCGGTCACCGGTGGCCTGGTGGGTGAACTGCAGGTGCTCCTCCTGCCGCATTGACGCCGTGCCGATAGCGTGCGCGGGTGGACTTCGGCACGCACTGGCAGGTGTACGTCACCATGCCGGTCATCGCGGCGCTGATCGGCTACCTCACCAAGCGTGTCGCCATCGAGATGATGTTCCGGCCCCTGGAGTTCGTCGGCATCAGGCCCTTCGGCTGGCAGGGCGTGCTGCCGGCGAACGCCGAGCGGATGGCGGCCACCGCCACCGAGATGCTGACGACCACCCTCGTCGACCCGAAGGAGATCTTCGCCCGGCTCGACCCGGCGGAGGTGGCCAAGGAGATCGAGCAGCCGCTGCTGCGGGTCGTCGAAGACGTCACCCGCGAGGTGATGGAGACCTACCAGCCGCGGCTGTGGGAGGTCCTGCCGAACAGCGCGCAGCAGCTGCTGCTCAAGCGCGTCCAGGCCGAGGCGCCGAAGGCGATCACCAAGATCATGCGGGAGATCGCGGACAACATCGAGGACGTCCTCGACCTCAAGCACATGGTCGTGACGAACCTGGTCCGCGACAAAGCGCTGCTCAACCGGCTGATCCGGGACATCTCGCGACCCGAAATGCGGTTCATCGCCCGCTCGGGCATCGGCTTCGGGTTCGCCCTCGGCTGCGTCCAGCTCGTGGTGTGGGCGCTGACGAAGTCGCCGATCGTGCTGCCGCTGTTCGGCCTCGGCATCGGCTGGCTCACCGACTGGCTGGCCCTCAAGATGATCTTCCTGCCGCGCGAGCCACGCCGGTTCTTCGGCCTCTACACCTGGCAGGGCGTCTTCCAGAAGCGGCGCGACCAGGTGGCCGCCGACTACGGCGACATGATCGCGCGCGAGATCATCACCATCCCGAACCTCCTGGAAGCGGTGCTGCGCGGCCCGAAGTCCGACCGGCTGTTCGCGCTGATCACCCGTGAGGTGCAGAAGACGATCGACGCGCAGGCGAGCGTCGTCAAGCCGTTCGTCGCCATGGCCGTCGGCACGAAACGGTTCCAGGAGATGAAGCAGACGGCGGCCGCGAAGGCCGCGGAACGCGTCCCGGAGACGATCCGGCACGCCGAGGACTACGCGATCAACGCCCTCGACGTGCGCAACACGATCGTCGACCGGATGAAGAAGCTGAGCGCGCTCGAGTTCGAGCAGCTGCTGCGGCCGGCGTTCCGGCAGGACGAGTGGAAGCTGATCGCCGTCGGCGCGGTGATCGGCGGGCTCGTCGGAGAACTGCAGGTGCTCGCCCTGCTCGGGTAGGGGCGGCCGCCCCGGAAGGGGGCCGGGGCGGCCGCGGCCGGTCAGCCGATGACGGCCTTGAACCAGGTGTAGGCGGCCTTGACCTTCTTCAGGATGATCGCGTCGACCGCCGCGACCCCGGTCCGCCAGCCGGTGCTCGCCGAGCACGTCTCGTAAAGCTTCTGCAGGTTGTCACCGTGCAGCTTCGTGCCGGCCCGCAGGGCGTACCCGTCCAGCTTGCCCTTGACCCTTCCGTGGTGGGAGCTGATGAACTTGATGACGCCGTAGGAGCACTGGCTCGGCTTGGTGACGCAGGAGTGGAGGCCGCTCCACGACGTCGATTCCGCACCGTAGGTGACCGCGTTCGCGGTGCCCGGAACGGCGAACGTGAACAGGCCGTTGGAGAGCACGCTCACCACGAACGCGACGGCGGTTCGCTTCATCGTGTGGAGCAAGACTTCGTTCCTTCCGATGTGGACCCCGGCGGGACTTCCGTACCGTCCTCGGCCGACCTGGCAACGGGATGGCAGATCGGTGGCAGACTGCGGCGCGTGGAAATCCGGTTGCTCGGTCCGCTCGAAGTTCTCGACGATTCGGGCGCACTCACGCGAATCACGTCGGCACGGCAACGGGTCATTTTCGCCGCGCTCGCCATGCAGCCGGGGCAGGTCGTCTCGGCGGAGAGCCTGGTCGACTGCCTGTGGGGCGAAGATCCGCCGGTCACGGCCCGGGAAACGGTGCACAGTCACGTCACGCGGCTGCGGAAGAGGCTGTCCGCAACGGACCGTGCGCGGATCGTGACGCGGGCGCCCGGCTATTCCTTGGACGTCGCACCCGGCGACGTCGACGTTTTCCGCGTCCGCGAGCTGCACAAGGCCGCCCTCGAATGCGACGATCCGGAAAAGGCGGTCATCCTGCTCGGTGAGGCACGCGGGCTGTGCCGCGGCGAGCTGCTCGCCGACGTCGGTTCGGAGTTGCTGCGGCAGCGCCACGCGGCCGCCTGGGAAGAGTTCCGGGGTCAGCTGACCGAGGCGTGGATCGACGCCGAAGCCGCCGTCGGCAACCACGCCGGGGTGCTCGGCGAGCTGCGGGCGCTGGTCGCCGAGCGCCCGCTGGCCGAACAGCTCCGCGGCCGGCTGATGCTCGCCCTGCACGCCACCGGGCAAACCGCCGAAGCGCTGCGCGAATTCCAGGAAGCGCGGCGGGCGCTGATCGACGGCCTCGGCGTCGAACCCGGCCGGTACCTGCGCTCGGTCCAGCGGCAGATCCTGACCGCCGGCGGAGAAGCGGCCGAACCGGCACCGGCCCGGTCCGCGGTCCCGGCCGAGCTGCCGCACGCCCGGCGTGGCTTCGTCGGCCGCGCGCCCGAGCTGGCCGAACTGGCCGCGGCGACCGGCGAAGCGGGCATCGTCGTCGTCCACGGCATGGGCGGGATCGGCAAGACGACGATGGCGGTCCACTGGGCCCACCACGCCCGCGACCGTTTCCCGGACGGCCAGCTGTACCTGGACCTGCGCGGCTTCGACCACACCGAGGCGCCGATGCGGCCTGCCGAGGCGCTGCCCCGGCTGCTGCACTCCCTCGGTGTCCCACCCGGCTCGGTCCCGGCGGACGTCGGCGAGCAGGCCGCCCGGCTGCGCAGCCTGCTCGCCGACCGCCGGACGCTCCTGCTGCTCGACAACGCGGCCGACGCGGAGCAGGTCCGGCCGCTGTTGCCGGGCGGCCGCCGGTGCGTCGTGCTCGTCACCAGCCGCACGCGCTTGAGCAGCCTGGTCGCGCGGGAGCACGCGGCCGCCGTCCGGCTCGGGCCGTTCCGCCCGGCCGAGTCCGCCGACCTCCTGGCCGGGTACCTCGGCGCGGCCCGGCTGCGCGACGACTCCGGCGGCGTCGCCGCGCTCGCGGCCTACTGCGGGCACGTCCCGCTGGCGTTGAGCATCGTCGCGGCCCGCGCGCTGGAGGAGCCCGGCGTTTCGCCCGCCGAGCTGACCGCCCGGCTCCGGGCGGGGCAGCGGCTGGACGCCTTCGACCTCACCGGCGAGAACCTGCGCACGGTGTTTTCCTGGTCCTACCGGGCGCTGAGCCCGGCCGCGGCGCGGCTGTTCCGGCTGCTGGCGGTGCACCCCGGCCAGACGGTGAGCGAGGCGGGCGTGGCCGCGCTGGCGGGCGGGGAGCCCGGGAAAGCGCTTGCCGAGCTGTGCCGCGCGAACCTCCTCGACCGGGCTGGGGACGGCCGCTACCGCTGTCACGACCTCCTGCGCGACTACGCCGCGGAGCTGGCCGCCGAAGACCCCGAGGAACGGCTCGCCCGGCAGCGGGTGCTGGACTGGTACCTGCACACGACGGTCGCCGCCGAGCGGCTGCTGCGGCCCCACCGGCCGCCCTTCGAGCTGGTCGAGCCGGTCACCGCCGTCACGCCGGTGGCGTTCCCGGACCACCGCGGCGCGATGGGCTGGTGCGACGCCGAACAGGCCAACCTGGTCGCGGCGATCGACGGCGCCGCGGCCAACGGGCTGCACGAACACGCCTGGCAGCTCGCGCTCGCCGTGTCGTCCTACTGCTACGCGGGCAAACGGCGGCGCGACTGGCTCGAGACCAGCGAGGCCGGCCTGCGTTCCGCGCGGCAGCTCGGCGACCCGAAGGCCGAAGGCGCGCTGCTGGCCAGCCTCGGCTCGGCGCACGCGGTGAACGGCCAGTACGACGAGGCCATCGCGTACTTCCGGCAGGCCCTCGAACTGCACCGGGCGACCGGCGACGACGACCGGGCGCCGGTGACGCTGAACAGCTTGGCCGTCGCGTACGCCGAGACGCGTCGCTTCGAACCGGCGCTGGCCGCGTTCACCCAGGCCGGTGAGCTGCACCGGGACCGGGGCAACACCCTCGGCGAGGCGCTGGCCCTGATGAACATCGCGCTGGCGAACAGCTCGCTCGGCCGGCTGGAACCGGCGACGGCCCGCAACCGCGAGGCGCTGGCCGTGTTCCGGCGCCGCGGCGACCGCTACCACACGGCGATCTGCCTGGCGAACCTCGCGGAGACGTACGCGCTGCGAGGCGACCACCGCCGCGCCGTCGACCGCTACCAGCAGGCGATCGCCCAGCACGTCCTCGCCGGCAACGACTACGGCCGGGCGCGGACCCTGATGAACCTCGGCCGCTCCCTGGCCCGGCTCGGCGAACCGGACCAGGCCCGCGACTGCTGGCGGAGCGCGCGAGCCGTGTTCGAGGAACTCGGCGACCCGCAGGCGGCGGAGGCTTCGGCGCTCATCGGGTAGCCGGTACGGTTTCGCTCTCGGGACCGTGAGGGAGGCCGGAATGGACGCTGTCCTGCACGACCTCGCCCTGCACTGGCCGCTGTACGCGGCGATGCCGTTCGTCGCCGCGCTGATCGGGTACGTCACCAAGCGCGTCGCCATCGAGATGATGTTCCGGCCCCTCGAATTCGTCGGGATCCCCCCGCTGCTCGGCTGGCAGGGCGTGGTCCCGAAGCACGGCGGGCGGATGGCCGCCGTCGCCACCGAGCTGCTCACGGCGAACCTGCTCGACCTGCGCGAAGTCCTCGAGCGGATCGACCCGGTGATCATCACCAGCGAGCTGGAACAGCCGTTGCTTCGCGCGGTCGACCACACCGCGCGCGAGGTGCTGGCCGAGCACCACCCGCGGCTGTGGGAGGTCTTGCCGACGCTCGCGCAGGAGATGCTGATCAAGCAGGTCCAGGCGTCGGCCCCGCGGCTGGTGCGGGAGTTCCTCGACGACGTCCGCGAGAACCTCGACGAGGTGCTCGACGTCCAGCACATGACGGTCCAGCGGCTGACGCGGGACAAGAAGCTGCTCGTCCGGCTGATCCGCGAGACGTCCCGCCCCGAAATGGCGTTCATCGCGCGGATGGGCATCTACTTCGGCTTCGGGCTGGGCCTGGTCCAGACGATCGTGTGGGCGTTCACCCGCGAGCCGTGGGTGCTGCCGGTCTTCGGCGGCGTCATCGGGCTGTGCACGGACTGGCTGGCGATCAAGCTGATCTTCGTCCCCCGCGAGCCGGTGCGCGTGGGCCGGGTGATCCTCCAGGGCAAGTTCCAGCGCCGCCGCGCGGAGGTGGCGCGGCAGTACGGCGAGCTGATCGCGAACGAGGTCCTGACGGTCCAGAACCTCCTGGACGCGATCCTGCGCGGCCCCCGCGCCGACCGCCTCGCGGCCCGGGTGGAACGCCTGGTGTCGGAGACGGTCGACGCGCAGATGCCGTTGGCCTGGACGGTGGGCGGCACCCGCCTGCGCGAGATGAAGCACGCGGCGGCCCGGAAGGCACTGGAACAGCTGCCGGACACGGCCCGGTACGCCGAGGGGTACCTCACCGAGGCGATGGACGTCGCCAAGGTGATCGAGCAGCGGATGCTGGCGCTGACGCCGCTGGAGTTCGAGGGCCTGCTGCGGCCGGCGTTCCGCCAGGACGAGTGGAAGCTCATCGCCGTGGGCGGGGTGATCGGCTTCGTGGTGGGCGAGCTGCAGGTCCTGCTGATGCTCGGTTAGGCCGGGCGCACGTCCGGGACCGCGAAGCGCGGGTTGGCGCCGGCCGCGACCACGCGCATCACGAAGCCGGCGGCTTCCTCGGCCTGCCGGGCGGCGGCGAGCCCGCCCAGTACCGCGGTCCGCGCACCGAGGTCACCGATCAGCTCGGCGGTCCTCTCCAAGGCACCCGCGTCGTCGCCGCAGATCGCGACCACCGGCGAGGCGTCCACGTCGCCGGAAAACGGCCAGGACACGCCGGCGAACAGGTGCAGGGCCTTGACCACGTGGGCGCCGGCCGCGAGACGGGCGACGAACTCGGCAGCCGATCCGGTTTCCGGGAGCAGACGCCCGGTCGCGTAGTCCACGGCGTTCGTGCAGTCGATGACGGTCGTCCCCGACAGCGTCCCGTCCGGGCCGCCGACGAGCTTCAACGCCTCCCCCAGCCCGCTCCAGGCGACCGCCACCACGACGACGTCGGCGTCCGCGAGCCGGCCCGGGTCGGCTGCCGTGGCGACGGCGCCGATCTGCTCCGCGGCGGCCTTCGCGCGGTCGGCGCCGCGGCCCGTGACGACGATCGAGTGCCCCGCGGCCGCCCACGCCTTCCCCAGTGCCACAGCGAGGTTTCCGGTTCCCAGCAGTCCGACGTCCACCATGGTCTCCTTCGTTTCGTGAGGTCTCATGGCCACGCTAGGAGCCCTTTTCCTACCAATCGGTAGGGACGGGAATGCGAGACTGTGGCGGTGAACGAACAGGGCTGCGAGACCTTCGTTTCGGACTGTCACGTGCGATCCGCGGTCGAACTCCTCACCCACACATGGGACCCGGTCGTCGTCTCCGCGCTGCGCATGGGCCCGACCCGGCGCAGCGCCCTGCTGGACCGCATCGCCGGAGTGAGCGACAAGGTGCTGACCGAGTCGCTCCGGCGGTTGGCCGCCCGCGGCCTGGTCGGGCGAACGCCACGAGAACCGGGGCGCGACGCCGCCGTCTACGAACTCACGGCCTTGGGCTCGTCCTTCGCCAACGGCCCGCTGGCCCACCTCGCCGAGTGGGCGGCGGAGAACCAGGCGGAACTCTCGTAGGGAAGTGCGCTTCAGGCCGCCGCGACCAGGGCCGGTTCCACCGCGCGGACCCGGGTCCGGCGGTCGCGCTGCCACGCCAGCACCCGGCACACCACGTAGATCAGGAACGAAATCGCCGTCACGAACGCGCTCACCGGCAGGCCGGGCGCCAGGGACAGCACGATTCCGCCGACCGCCGACACCTCGGCGAACACCACCGAAAGCACCGTCGCCTTCCACGGCGAAGCCGTCACGCGAGCCGCCGCCGCGGCCGGCGTCACCATCAAGGCGACGACCAGCAGCGAGCCGACCACCTTCACGCTCAGCGCCGTCGAAACGCCCACCAGCAGCGCGAACACCACGGTCAGCGTCTTCACCGGGACCCCGCGCGCCACGGCCACGTTCCGGTCCACCGAAGCGAACAGCAACGGCCGGTAGACCAGCCCGAGCACCGCCAGCACCACCACCGACGACACCACGAACAGCGTCAGGTTCGTCGAATCGATCGTGATGATCTGGCCGGTCAGGATCCCGAACTTGTTCCCGGACCGTCCCTTGTAGAACGACAGGAACAACACGCCCATGCCCAGCCCGAACGAGAGGATCACGCCGATCACCGAGTCGCGGTCGGCGTCACGCGCGCCGAGGATGCCCAGCAGCAGGGCCGCCACCACCGCGCCGATCAGCGCGCCGTACTCGACGCCGATGCCGAGCAGCAGGGCCGCCGCGCCGCCGGTGAACGCCAGCTCGGACGTGCCGTGCACCGCGAACGACATCCGCCGCATCACGATCAGCGGGCCCAGCACCCCCGCCACCAGGCCGAGGATCAACGCCGCCAGCAGGGCGGTCTGCACCCCGGAAAGCTCGGTGATCAGCTCCCAGGTCTTGCCGAAGTCCAACAGATCCAAGACTCAGCCCACTTGCTCTTCGACGTCGTGTTCGTGGTGGTGCGGCTCGGCCTCGCACAACGCGCTCTGCGCGCCCGCGATGTGGATCTGGCCGCCGACCTCGAGCACCTCGACCCGGGTGCCGTACAGCTCGGACAGCGTCGCCGTGGTCATGACCTCGTCCGGCTTGCCGATCCGGAACTGGCCGTTGACCAGGTACAGCACCCGGTCGACGAACGGCAGCACCGGGTTGATCTCGTGGGTCACGAACAGCACCGCGGTGCCGGCGTTGCTCCGCCGCTCGTCGATCAGCTCGCTGATCGCGCGCTGGTGCGCCAGGTCGAGCGAGAGCAGCGGCTCGTCGCACAGCAGCACCTCGGGGTCGCCGACCAGGGCCTGCGCCACCCGCAGCCGCTGCTGCTCGCCGCCGGACAGCCGGCCGACGGGCTGCTTCGCGTACCGCGTGGCCCCCACGGCCTCGACGGCCGCAGCGACCTGGCGACGCCGGGCTGCCATGCCGGCCAGCCCGAAGCCCCAGCGGTGCCCGTCGAGGCCCAGCCCGACCAGGTCGACGCCGCGCAGCGTCAGCGACTCGTCGATCGCGCGCTGCTGCGGGATGTAGCCGACCTTGCGGTTCGCGCCGCCCGGACGACCACCCGCGATCTCGACCGTGCCCGCCGAGAGGTCCTGCATGCCGAGCAGCGCCTTGAGGAAGCTGCTCTTGCCGGAGCCGTTCGGGCCGAGCACGGCCAGGAACTCGCCCGGCTCGACGTCGAGGTCCAGCCCGGACCAGAGGGTGCGCGGGCCGAACGCGAGGCCCGCCCCGCGGACCCGGACCGCGGGGCGTACGTCGTCTGGAACCGGAGACATGGCTACTTCAACGCCCCAGCCAGCTCGTCGACTTCCCCGGTCATCCAGCCAATGTAGTCCGTCACACCCGCGGGGAGCGTTTCGGTCACGCCGACCACGCCGATCCCGGCGTCCTTCGCCTGCTTGACGACGTCCTGGGTCAGCGGCGTGACCGTCTGCTCGTTGTTGATCAGCGCCTTGACCTGCTTGGTCTCGATCAGCTGCTTGTACGCGCTCACCGCGTCGGCGGGGACGTCGGTGTCGTTCTCCACCGCGTCCGAGAACGCCTTGGGCGTCGCGTCGGTGATCTTCGCGCTCGCCAGCAGGTAGTGCGCCACCGGCTCGGTGACGACCACCTTCGTGCCCGGGTGGGTGGTGCCCAGCTCTTCGAGCCGCTTCTCGAGCGCGTCGACCTTCGCCTTGAACGCGGTCGCGTTGTCGGTGAACTGCTGCTTGGCCGCCGGCTTGAGCTCGCCCAGCTGCGCGGCGAGCTGGTCGGCGATCTTGTCGACGCCCGGCAGGTCGTACCAGACGTGCTCGTTCTCGTCGCCGGTCGCGGCGATGTCGTAGGCGACGAGCTTCTTCGCGCTCCCGGCCTGCTCGGTGAGCTTGCCGAAGAACTCGTCGTACCCGCCGCCGTTGGACAGCAGCAGCTGCGCGCCCTTCGCCGCGAGGGCGTCGTCCGCCGTCGTCTCGTACGAGTGCGGGTCGGCCGACGGGTCGTGGATGATCGACTTGACCTCGACGTTTTCGCCGCCGACCGCGGTGGCGACGCTGCCCCAGACGTCGGTCGACGCGACGATCTTGATCTTGCCGTCGCCGCCGGCCTGCGCGCCGCCGCCGTCGGAGGACGTCCCGCCGGAGCACGCGGCCAAGGCGAACACGGACAGGGCCGAAGCGGCGGCGAGCACGCTCCTGGTGCGACGGGAACTCATCTGAAGGACTCTCCCTGTAGGGCACTGAGACGCTAATGGAAACCGTTGTCAGATTCACCTTACCCCATCCGGATGACTTTCTGGCCATGGGATCGCGTTTTGGTGTATGCGTCTTCGCGCATGCGGATCGAGACATCGACCACGCGGGGTGTCTCTTCAGGAAACCGATCTGAACCGTTACGGTTTGCTGATGGGACGTCCTATTCGCACCCGGAGGCAGGCGACACTGGCGTCGCTCGCGGCGGAGCTCGGTGTGTCCAGGACCACGGTGTCCAATGCCTACAACCGGCCGGACCAGCTGTCCCCGGAACTCCGCCGCCGCGTCCTCGAGACCGCGCGGCGCCTCGGCTACCCGGGCCCCGACCCGGTCGCCCGCTCCCTGCGCACGCGCAAGGCGGGCGCGGTCGGCCTGCTGCTCACCGAGAACCTCTCCTACGCCTTCCGCGACCCCGCCGCCGTCGGCGTGCTCGAAGGACTGGCGCTGGCCTGCGAAGACGCCGGCGTCGGCCTGCACCTGGTGCCGGCCAGCCCGGGCCGCGAAGACGTCGCCGCGGTGCACCGCGCGGGCGTCGACGGCTTCGTCGTCTACTCCGTACCGGACGACGACCCGCACCTGGCCGCGGTGCTCGAGCGGCCGGTGCCGACAGTGATCATCGACCAGCCGAGCCTGGAGGGCATCGACCGCGTCGGCCCGGACGACGCGGCGGCGGTCGGCAAGATCGCCGAGCACCTCGTGACGCTGGGCCACCGGCAGGTCGGCGTCATCTGCATGCGGCTCGCGCGCGAGCGCAACGACGACTTCGTCTCGGCGACGCGGCAGAGCGGCGCGCACTTCCACGTCCAGCGCACCCGGCTGGAGGCGCTGGCGGTCGCGTTCTCGGCGGCGGGCGTCGACTGGGCGGGCGTCCCGGTGGTCGAGCGCTTCGACCACACGGTGGACGACGGCGCGTCCGCGGCCCGCCAGCTGCTGGACGCGTACCCGCAGATCACGGCCGTGATCTGCACCTCGGACATCCTCGCGATCGGCGCCATGGCCGAGGCCGAGCGGCGCGGGCTGCGGGTGCCGCAGGACCTGACGGTGACCGGCTTCGACGGCATCGCCGAGGCCGAGCGGATCGGGCTCACCACGGTGCACCAGCCGGTGCTGGAGAAGGGCAAGACGGCCGGCCGGCTGCTGCTCAGCTCGGGCGAGCGGAGCGCGCCGAAGGTGATCACCCTGCCGACCGAGCTGCGCGTCGGCCGGACGTCGGGGCCGCCGCGGACCATCGAGGAGCCGTGGTTCGGCGGCTGACCTCGTGAGATTGCTCTTAGCGCATTGCTCATCGGGGTAGTCACCCGGTCAAATGGAGTGGTACGCCCGCGCCGCGGGGCCACTGGCCGGAAGGTGACCGATGACCTCGATCGACGTACTGCTCAAGCGCAACCAGGAACTCGGCGAGGTGACGCCCGGCGACCGGTCGTCCCCGAAGCCGTCGCTCCAGGTGGCCATCCTGACCTGCATGGACGCCCGGATCCGGGTGTTCGAGCTGTTCGGCCTCCTGCAAGGCGAGTCGCACGTCCTCCGCAACGCGGGCGGCGTGGTGACCGACGACATGATCCGTTCGCTGGCCCTTTCGCAGCGCAAGCTGGGCACGCGCGAGGTGCTGATCGTCCAGCACACCGAATGCGGCCTCTCGATGGTGACCGAGGACGACTTCAAGGACGAGCTCGAGACCGACACGGGCCTGCGGCCGACGTGGTCGGTCGAGGCGTTCCGCAACGTCGAGAACAGCGTCCGGACGTCGGTGGAGCGGGTGCGGCGCAGTGCCTACCTGCCGCACACGGAGACCGTGCGCGGGTTCGTCTACGACGTGAAGACCGGGAAGCTCACCGAGGTCAAGTAGCATTCCCAGCCAGATGTTGCCGACATCTGGATGGGGACGGCATGCGCATTCTGTTCGCCGGGCTGGCGTCGGCCGGCCACACGTACCCGATGGTCCCGCTCGCGGTCGCGGCGCGGGACATCGGGCACGACGTGCACTTCGCCGTCGGCGAGCATGTCCACAGGTCGCTGCGGGGGCTGAACCCGTTCCGGCCGGCGGACTCGTTCTACGAGATCTACGCCGAAGACCTCGAGCCGGACCTGAAGCGGCTGCGTCCGGACCTGGTCGTGCACGGCTGGGGCGTTCCGGAGGTGGGCCTCGCGGCGGAGCGCGCCGGGATCCCGTCGCTCTGGCACGGCTTCGGCCGGATGTTCCCACGTGCCATCGGTTTCGAACGCCCCACCGGGGGAGTGCACCTCGACATCTGCCCGCCGTCGCTGCAGGACTCGGACTTCCTCGCGACCGCCGAGCGCATCCCGGTGCGGCCTGTCCCGTTCGCCGAGCCGGGCGACTTCCGGGGGCCGTTGATCTACCTGACCCTCGGCACCGCCTTCGGCACCCCGGAGGTGCTCACGACCGCCATCGAAGGTCTGGCCACGCTCGGCACGGACGTCGTGGTGGCCACCGGCGGAGTGCCGCTCGGGCCGCAGCCGGCCCACGTGACGGCCCGTGCCTGGGTACCGCAGGCAGCGGCGATCTCGCGGGCGGACCTGGTCGTGCACCACGGCGGCAGCGGCACCACGCTGGGCGCGCTCGCCGCGGGCGTGCCGCAACTCGTCCTGCCGCAGGGCGCCGACCAGTTCGCCAACGCCGACGCGCTCGTCGCCGCGGGTGCCGCAGTCCGCCTCCTGCCCGGCGAACTGAGCGCGGACGCCGTCGCCGAACAGGCCCGGAAGGCGTCCTCCTGCCGGGCCGCGGCTCGTGCGATCGCCGAAGAGATCGCCGCCATGCCGTCGCCGGACGAGGTCGCCCGCGAGCTGCCGAAGCACGCGAAGTAGCCTCCCGGCGTGGCTGTGGACGCTGACGTACTGCTCGACTGGTTCTCCGCGCACGGCCGGGATCTCCCCTGGCGCGAGCCCACCTGCTCGGCCTGGGGTGTCCTGGTCAGCGAAATCATGCTCCAGCAGACCCCGGTCGTCCGGGTGCAGCCGATCTGGCACGAGTGGATGGCGCGGTGGCCGGTGCCCTCGGCGCTGGCGGCGTCGTCGCAGGGCGATGTCGTGCGGGCCTGGGGCAAGCTCGGCTACCCGCGCCGGGCGCTGCGGCTCCATGACACAGCCGCAGTGATCGCCAAGGAACACGGCGATGTCGTTCCGTCCGATGTGGACACTCTGCTCGCGCTGCCCGGGATCGGCGCCTACACCGCCCGGGCCGTCGCCGCGTTCGCCTACGGGCGGCGGGCACCGGTCGTCGACACGAACGTGCGGCGGGTCGTCGCGCGGGCGGTGCACGGGGCCGGGGACGCCGGGCCGGCGTCCAACACCCGGGACATGGCCGACGTCGAGGCGCTGCTGCCGGCCGAAGACGCGCCCGCGGCGAAGTTTTCCGCCGCGATCATGGAGCTGGGCGCGCTGATCTGCACCGCGCGCGCCCCGAAGTGCGCGGACTGCCCGATCTACGACGAGTGCGCGTGGCAGCACGCCGGACGGCCCGAGTACACCGGCCCGGCCAAGCCGGTGCAGCGGTACGCGGGCACCGACCGGTACGTGCGCGGGCGGCTGCTCGACGTCCTGCGCGGCAGCGAGGGACCGGTCGAGAAGGCTCGCCTGGACCAGGTGTGGCACGACGGCGGCCAGCGGGACCGCTGCCTGGATTCCCTGCTGGTCGACGGCCTGCTGGAGCAGACCCGCGATGGCCTCTTCGCCCTACCGGGTGAACACTGACGCATTACAACCAAAGTTGGTCAATAGTTGTCATCGGCGCGATGCGGAGTTACCGTTTTCCGCATGGTCACTGTTGACCGCCGGACCCTGCTGAAGGCGGGGGTGACCGCGACCGCGGCCGGCGCACTGGGGATGACGACCACGGGGACGGCCGCCGCGGCCGTGGCGGAACCGGCGATCCACCCGACGTCCGAGTGGGGCGCCCGGCCCGCCGACGGCACCATCGTGGTGGAGAACCACAAGCCGACGTACATCGTCGTGCACCACGCGGTCGACCCGCCGATGAACGACGACTTCTCGCTGGAGCGCGCGTTCTACGTCTCGCGGTTCATCCAGAACCTGCACATGGACAGGAACGGCTGGATCGACAGCGGCCAGCAGTTCACGAACAGCCGTGGCGGCCACATCACCGAAGGCAGGCACCGCAGCCTGGAGATCCTGCGCGGTGGCACCCGGCACGTGCAGGGCGCGAACGTCGGCAACCACAACAGCGAGGTCATCGGCATCGAGAACGAGGGCCTCTACAGCACGGTGGACGTGCCGCCGGCGCTGTGGAACTCGCTGGTCTCGCTGGTCGCCTACATCGCGAGCCAGTACGGCATCGCGCCGGAGTTCATCAAGGGCCACCGCGACTTCAACTCGACGGAATGCCCCGGCCAGGTGCTCTACAACCGGCTGCCGGAGCTGCGGACCGCCGTCGGCCACGTCCTCGGCGTCTCCGTGGCGCGGTCCGAAGCCGAGTGGCCGCTGCTCAAGCCGGGTGACACCGGCCGGAAGGTGCAGCTGGCGCAGCAGTTCCTGCGCGCCTCCGGCTTCGACGTGCCGACCGACGGCGTCTTCGGAAGGTCCACAAAGGACGCCGTGGCCGCGTTGTCCGTTCAGGCCGGATTGCCGCGCCACACGTGCACCGCGACCGAGGTGACCGACGAAACCGGCTTCCTCGGCGCCGACGTGTGGCCGCTGATCGTCCCCTCGGACCGGTCGACGGCGGCCTGGCGAGCGGATCTGACACGCGCGTGACCAGGAGGTCGGTGCGCCGGGCTCAACGACGCGCTCGGTGTGCCGTCCTTCTGCTCACGCGCGGTTTCAGCGGTTCATGACCTGGCTGAGGAAGGCCTCGACGGCGCCGCGGTAGGTCTCCGGGGCCTCGTCGTGGGGCAGGTGGGCCGAACCCGGCACCACCAGGTGTTTCGCGTCGGGCACCCGCGAAGCGACTTCGGCCTGCTGACCGGGCGGCATCGCGGTGTGCTCGCCCTCGACGAGCAGCAGCGGGCAGCGGATCGCGTCGACGACGTCCCAGTAGTCCCGCCGGCCCCATTCCGCCGCGATGACGTACAGGTCCTCGAGGTCCGCGACCAGGTGGAACCCGTCGGAACGCTCCTCGACGCAGTCCGCGAAGTAGTCACCCGCGTCGCCGAAGAACGCCCGGACGTGGTCGAGCGAGGAGAACGGGACCGGCCAGCTCTCGAAGTACCCGCGCCAGGTCTCGACGGTCCGGCCGCGCTGGTCCGGCGCGAAGTCCTCCGACACGACCGCGCGCACCAGCTCCGGGTACCGCGCGGCGGTCGCCCAGGCGTGCAGCCCGCCCATCGAGTGCCCGATGAGCACCGCGGGACCGGCGTCGAGGGTCCGCAGCGCTTCGGCGATGTCGTCCGCGAAGCGCTCGGTCGTCCACGGGCCGACGCGCGGGGCGTTGCCGTGGCCGCGGGCGTCGAGGCCGTACACCGCGCCGTAGGGCCGGAGCCACTCCGCGACCCGCCACCACGTCCGCGCGCGGCCCATCAGGCCGTGGAGCAGAACGATCGGCACACCGCTGCCGCCGAAACAGAGCACGCGGCCACCTAACCACAAAACCCCTGGTGCGGAACGTGACCAACCGATCGCAATCCATCACCTATGGTGGTGGGTGTGCGCCGCCGACTGACCGCCCTGGCCGTCTGCGCCGCGGTGATCCTCGCCGCGGCGTGTGGCGGCGACGCCGTCACCCTGCCGCCTCCGCCGCCACCGATGCACCCCGCGCCGGGCGCGTCCGGCGCGGGCGATCCCTACTACCCGGACGACGGCAACGGCGGTTACGACGCGCTCGCCTACCAGGTCGACGTCAAGTACGACCCGCCGAGCGGGCACCTCGACGGCGACACCACGGTGACCGCGAAGGCCACCCAGGACCTCAGCCGCTTCGACCTCGACCTGCGCGGGCTGGACGTGCACAGCGTCGAGGTCGACGGCAAGCCGGCCACGTTCTCCCGCGAGAAGGCGTTCGAGCTGGTCATCAGCCCGCCGTCGCCGATCCGGGCCGGGACGACGTTCCGCACGCGGGTCCGCTACGGCGGCGACCCGGCCAAGACCCCGCGGGACGGCGGCAGCGAGAACGGCTGGAAGCACTCGGCCGACGGCGGCGCGTACATGGTCGGCGAGCCGCACTCGGCGGCCTTCTGGTACCCGGCGAACGAAACCCCGCGGGACAAGGCCACCTTCACGCTCACCGCGCACGTCCCGGCGGGCTGGACGGTGGTCTCGAACGGCCGCGAGGGCCCGCCGGGCACCTGGACCGAGGTCAACCCGGTGGCGACCTACCTGACGACGATCGCGATTGGCAAGTTCGGTGTCGACAGATCGACATTGCCGGATGGCACACCGGTGGTCTCGGCGTACGCGCCGGGCGCCGAGGCCCGCCGCGCGATCGGCGATCGCCTGCCCGAGGTGCTCACCTTCCTGACCGGCAAGTTCGGCCCGTACCCGCAGTCGGCGGCGGGCGGGATCTTCCTGAACGAGGACGTCCCGTTCTCGCTCGAGACGCAGACCCGGCCGACGTACGCGAAGTGGGCCGACCTGCCGACGCTGGTGCACGAGAACGCCCACCAGTGGTTCGGCGACTCGGTGTCCGTGCAGAGCTGGTCCGACATCTGCCTGAACGAGTGCTTCGCGTCGTACTCGCAGTGGCTGTGGGCCGAACGCGAGGGCCAGAACCTGGACGACCGCTACCGCGCGGCCATCGAGATCACCCGCGGCAGCACGGACTTCTGGGCGCAGAAGCTGGTCGGCATGGGCCAGGGCCAAGAGTTCGAAGGCGTCTACAACAAGGGCATCCTGGCGCTGCACGCCCTGCGCCGCGAAATCGGCGACCCGGCGTTCGCCAAGCTGCTGCGCGAATGGCCGGTCCGCTTCCGCCACGGCAATGCGACCTGGGCCGACTTCGAAGCCATGGCGACGCGGATCGGCGGCAAGGACCTCCGGGCGTTCTTCGACACCTGGTTCCGCGGCACGAAGCTCCCCGCGGACACCGACCTGTTCCCCGGCTCGCTGCGCAGCTGAGCTGCCCGGCAGCGACCGCGTCCGCGCACTGCGCGGGTCACACGCGAGAGCCAACTAGGCTGGAGACCATGAGTGTCGTGAAGATCAACGCGATCGAGGTCCCCGAGGGCGCCGGCCCCGAGCTGGAGAAGCGGTTCGCCGCGCGCATGCACTCCGTCGACGAGCAGCCCGGCTTCCTCGGCTTCGAGCTGCTGCGGCCGGTTTCCGGCGAGACGCGCTACTTCGTCTACACGAAGTGGGAGTCGGAGGAGCACTACCAGGCGTGGGCGAAGGGTGGCCCGGCCGCAGCGGCGCACTCGGGCGAGCGGGCCAAGCCCGTGTCCACCGGCGCCAACCTGCTGGAGTTCGAGGTCGTCCTCGGTTCGCAGCCAGGTGAGTGAGCAAGCCGCGAAGCTGCTTGACGGCGCCGGCGCGCTCCTGATCTGCGCCGGCGCCGGCATGGGCGTCGACTCCGGGCTGCCGGATTTCCGCGGCGGCGAAGGCTTCTGGCGCGCGTACCCGCCGTACGCCCGGCTCGGGTTGCGGTTCGAGGAGCTCGCCGACCCGCGGCACTTCGCCGACGACCCCGAGCTGGCCTGGGGCTTCTACGGGCACCGGCTCTCGCTGTACCGCCGGACCGTGCCGCACGACGGCTTCCGCCTGCTGCGGGAGTTCGGCTCGAAGCTGCCGCACGGCGTCCGGGTCTTCACGTCCAATGTGGACGGCCAGTTCCAGAAAGCGGGCTTCGAGCCCGTCGCCGAGGCGCACGGCTCGATCCACCACCTGCAGTGCCTCGCGGGGTGCACGGACGACATCCGGCCCGCCGACATGGACGTCCTGATCGACGAGGAGACCATGCGGGCGGTGCCGCCGCTGCCGTCGTGCCCCCGCTGCGGCGGCCTCGCCCGGCCCAACATCCTGATGTTCGGCGACTTCTCCTGGATCCCGGACCGCAGCCAGGCCCAGCTGGACGAGCTGACGGCCTGGCGCCGCACGGCGCGCGACCTCGTGGTGGTGGAGCTGGGCGCGGGCCAGGCGGTGCCGACGGTCCGCCGTTACGCCGAACTGGCCAGCGCGGCGACGGGCGCACTGATCCGGATCAACCCGCGGGAACCGGAGATCCGCCACGGCCGTGGCGTGTCCATCGCCGCCGGCGCGCTCGAAACGCTCGAGCGGCTGCTGCCCCGCTGATCACGGCAGGCGGACCTCGGCGAACACCGCCCGGTGGTCGGAGCCGTCGACGTCGAACACGCGGTAGTCCAGCACCGCCGCGCGGTTGTCCACCGCCACGTGGTCGATCGTCACCACCGGCAGGGACGACGGCCACGTCGGGGCCAGGCCTTCGCCGCGCTCCTCCGCCGCGTCGCGGTAGCCGCGGGCCAGGATCGTGCGGTACGCCGCGTGGTCCAGCGTTGCGTTGAAGTCGCCCGCCAGGATGCGCAGGCCGTGCTCTCCCGCCGGGCCCGAAAGGTCCTTGATCTCGCGTTCCCACTGAGGGGTGTCGACGTCCGGGGAGATCGGGTGGACGGCGACGATCTCGGCCACCACGCCGTCGCCGAGGTCGGCCTCCGCGCCCGGCTGCTTGGCCGCCGAATCCCCGGTCAGGTTGACCTCCTTCAGCGGGAAGCGGGCCGCGATCCCCGAGCCGAACGCACCCGGCGCGGGGTGCAGCACCCGGTGCGGCAGCAGGTCGAACAGCCCGGCCGCGGTCAGCCGGTCGACCGCGGACGGCGTCATCTCGACCAGGTTCAGCACGTCGATCCGCTGCTCGCGCACCAGGTCGACGACGGCCTTCGGGTCGGCCCGGCCGTACAGCAGGTTCGAGGAGAGGACGCGCAGGGTCTTGCCGTGCACGTCGCGCGGTTCGCTCGCCGACGTCCGCGGCAGGACGAGGAGGGCCAGCGCGAGCGCCAGCACCAGCGCGACCCCGCCGGTCCACCACCGCCGCAACGCCAGTGCGAGGACGCCGACGAGCACGCCCGCGGCCGCCGCGTACGGCGTCAACGACAGCGCGACCAGCGTGTACCAGCCGCCGTCGTAACCGACCAGGCGCAGTGCCGCCAGCATCGCCAGCGGCACCACCGGGACCACCAGCAGGCCCGTGACCAGCGGATACCTCCGCCGCGACCGCGTCTCTTCGGCAATCACCATGCTGCCGAGTATGCCCAGGCCGGCGCCGCGCGGCCGCTGCCCCGACAACTCCTCCACAAGATCTCCACCAGCGCCTGCCAGCCGCTGACAGCGCGCTGTGCGCGGCCTACCAGCGCCACCGTCCACAGTGCTTCCCGGAAGCGACAGTGAAGGAGGACGCCCATGTCGCACGCAATCCAGGCCGAGGGCCTGGTCAAGACGTTCGGGGAGACGAAGGCGCTGGACGGGGTGGACCTCGAGGTCCCGTTCGGCCAGGTGGTCGGGGTGCTCGGGCCGAACGGCGCGGGTAAGACGACCGCCGTCCGGATCCTGGCCACGCTGATGAAACCGGATGCAGGCAGAGCGACGGTCGGGGGCTACGACGTGGTCGCCGACCCGGTCCGGGTCCGCAGCCTGATCGGGCTGACCGGGCAGTACGCGTCGGTCGACGAGGACCTGAACGGCATCGAGAACCTCGTCCTGATCGGACGGCTGTACGGCTACTCCCGCGCCGACTCGAAGGCCCGCGCGACCGAGCTGATCGAGCGGTTCGAGCTGACCAAGGCGGCCAAGCGGCCGATCCGGACGTTCTCGGGCGGCATGCGGCGGCGGCTCGACCTCGCGGCCAGCCTCGTCGGCCGGCCCGAGGTGCTCTACCTCGACGAGCCGACCACCGGGCTCGACCCGCACGCCCGCAACGAGGTCTGGGACGTCGTCCGTGGCCTGGTCGCCGAGGGCGCGACGGTGCTGCTGACCACGCAGTACCTGGAAGAGGCCGACCAGCTGGCCGACAAGATCACCGTGTTCGACCACGGCCGGGTCGTCGCCGACGGCCGGGCCGACGAGCTGAAGCGCCGCGTCGGCGGGCAGACGCTGCAGGTCCGGCCGACCCAGCTGTCCGACATGGACGCCGTCAACCGGATCCTCGGCGACCTGTCCGGCGTCCGGCCGACCCGCGACGACGCGACCGGCCTGCTCACCGCGCCGGTCAACGACCCGGTGCTGCTGTCCACTCTGGTCCGCAAGCTGGACGAGGCCGGGATCACCGCGGACGAGCTGGCGCTGCGGCTGCCCAGCCTCGACGAGGTGTTCCTCGCCCTCACCGGGCACACCGCCGAACAGTCCGCCGCCGACAAGGACAAGACCCTCGAAGGGAGCCTGGCATGACGACGCTGGCGCTCGACCGCCCGGCACCGCCGCGGCACATCAGTCCCGGCAAGGGGTTCCAGCACGCGCTTTCGCTGGCGTGGCGCGGCATCCTGAAGATCCGCAAGAATCCCGAGCAGCTCGCCGACGTCACCCTGATGCCGATCATCTTCCTGGTGATGTTCGTCTACCTGTTCGGCGGCGCGCTGTCCGGCTCGACCGACGCCTACCTGCAGATGGTGGTGCCCGGCATCATCGTGATGAACATCCTGCAGGCGTGCCTGACCGTCGGCGTGCAACTCAACACCGACGTCACCAAGGGCGTGTTCGACCGGTTCCGCAGCATGCCGATCGCCCGCTCGGCGCCGCTGATCGGCGCGGTGCTCGCCGACGTCGTGCGGTACGTCGTCTGCCTGGCCGTGCTGATGATCGTGGCGACGATCATGGGCTACCGGATCGCGACCAGCCCCGGCGAGTTCGCGGTGGCGATCCTGCTGGCGCTGGCGTTCGGGCTGAGCTTCTGCTGGGGCTCGGTGTTCGTCGGCATGCTGATGAAGACGCCGGGCTCGGCGCAGGCGCTGATGTTCGTCTTCATCATGCCGCTGACGTTCGGCAGCAACGTGTTCGTGCAGACGTCGACCATGCCGGGCTGGCTGCGGGCGTGGGCGGACATCAGCCCGGTCAGCCTGATGGCGAACGCGCTGCGCGGCCTGATGAACGGCGGCGCGGTGGCCGGTCCGCTGGCCGGCGCGCTGGCCTGGATGGCCGGTGCCGTGGTCGTGTTCTTCCCGCTGGCCACCTGGGCCTACCGCCGGCGGGTTTGAGGGCGCGGAGACACGGGGGTGTTCCGCACCAGGGGAAGCTGAAGGGCACCTTCCGCGCATCGGATGCGTGGAAGGTGCCCTTCGGCTCGTCGGGCGGGAGGAAGGCGGTCTTCAGCCCAGCTCGGCCAGGAGCCAGTTGATCGTGTCCGTTTTGGGCAAGGAACGGCCGGCTTCGTAACGGGAGTCGTAGTCCGGGAGCGCCGCGCGGAGGGTGTCGATGAGCGCCCGGAGCTCGGGACTGCCGAGGTCGAGCCGGCCGCGGATGACGGCGGAGGCGGCGAGCACCCGGACCGCCGTCTCCGGACGGCCCTGCCGCTCACGGATCATCGCCAGCAGCTCGACCGCCCCGGCCAGGTCCGGCATGTCGCCGCGCTGCTTCGTCGCCCGGATCGCGATCGCCGCGTGCGGCTCGGCGTCGTCCACGCGGCCCTGGGCCAGCAGGAGCCGCGCCTCGAACGAGTGGATGAACTCGTCGCCGATCCCGCCGGGGAACCAGTCGTCGCCGCCCATCGCGGCCACGCGGTCCAGCAGCGCCCGCGCCTCGGCCAGCCGGCCGGTGCGCAGCAGCAGCTCGAGCCTGCCGAACATCAGGATCGCCCGGTGCTGGAGGTTCGTGATGCCTTCGCCGTAGCGCTCCGCGGCCTCCTGGTCGCGCCAGGCCCCTTCGAAGTCGCCGGTGCGCGCCCGCTCGACGGCCAGCCGCCACCAGTGCTGCACGGCGTCCTCGTAGGACCGCAGCTCCATCGACAGGGCCAGGCCCTGCTGGTAGATCTCGATGGCCTTGGCGCTCTCACCGTTCTGAGACAGCGAGTACGCCTTGAAGCTCAGCGTCATCGCGATGCCCCACCGGTCGCCGACCGACTCGAACCCGGCGTGGGCCAGGTCGCGCGCCCGGTCGGCGCCCTCGACGTCGCCCGCGTCTTCGAGCAGGAAACTCTCGACCCAGTGCCCGCCGGCGCGGGTCCACGGGTCCGCGTGCTGCTCGGCCCGGCGCACCTCGCGCTCGGCGATCTCGCGGTCACCGCCGAGGAACGCCAGCATCGGCAGCGCCACCGCGAGCCCCGGGTAGCGGTTCACCGCTTCGGTGCGCACGCATTCGTCGACCAGCCGGAGGATCTCGGGCTGGTCCGACCGGACCGGGATCGCGTCGATGAGGTAGCAGAGCGCCCGGTAGGCGGCCGAGACCGTCGGCGGCAACCGGTCGCCGAACTCGAGGGTCTCGCGGACCAGTGCACCGATCCGCCCGCTCTGGCCGAGAATCGTGAGGTACCAGAACATCCCGTCCAGCAGCGCCACCGCGTTGTCCACATCGGACATTTCGATCGCGCCGCGCAGCGCGGATATCATGTTGACGCTCTCGGCCTCGTACCGGTCGATCGCCTCCAGCTGGGCCGCCGTGCGCAGCGCCGGTTCCAGTCCCTGGGCGAGTTCGCCGTAGTAGCGCGCCATCGCCCGGCGCGTCCGGTCGTGCTCGCCCGAATCCACCAGCCGCTCGGTGGCGTAGGCGCGCAGGGTCTCGAGCATCCGGTACCGCGGCTCGCCACCGGTGTCGATGGTGTCCACTATGGACTTCTCGACCAGGCTGCCCAGCACGTACGGCACGTCGGCCGCGGGCAGCAGCTCGTCCGCGCACACCGCTTCGATCGGGGCGAGCTCGGCGCCGCCCGCGAACACCGCGAGCCGCCGGGCCAGCACCAGCTCGGGCTCGGCCAGCAGTTCCCAGCTCCACTCGACGACCGCGCGCAGCGTCCGCTGCCGCGGCAGGGCCGTCCGGCTGCCCGAGGTGAGCAGCCGGAACCGGTCACCGAGGCGGCCGGCGATCTGGGCCACGGTCATCGACCGCAGCCGCGCCGCGGCCAGCTCCAGCGCCAGCGGCATCCCGTCGAGCCGGCGGCAGATCTCCCCGACTTGGTCCACGGTGGACTCGTCGAGCACGAAGTCGGGGCGGACCGCGGCGGCCCGGTCGAGGAACAGCCGGGTCGAGTCGAGCTCGGCGGCCTCCGCGGGCGCGGCGCGTTCCGCGGGCACCGGCAGCGGCCCGAGCGGGCACAGCGCCTCCCCGGTGATGGCCAGCGGCTCGCGGCTGGTGGCCAGGATCCGCAGCCGCGGCGCCCGGTGCAGCAGTTCGTCGGCCAGCCGCGCGGCGGCGTCGACGACGTGCTCGCAGTTGTCCAGCACCAGCAGGGCTTCCTCGCCGCCGAGCACCTCGACGGCCTGTTCCACCGGCTCCGGCTGGCGGCGGTTGATCTCGGTCTCGGCGCGGATCTCCCGCACCTCGAGCGCACCCAGCAGGGCACCCGGGACGTCGTCGGGGTCACGGACGCCGGCCAGCGCGGCGAACCAGACCCGGCCCCGCTGGTGCGCGGGGTGCCGCGACGCCGCTTCGGTGGCCAGCCGGGTCTTGCCCGCCCCGCCCGGCCCGGTCAGCGTGACCAGCCGGGCACCGGCGAGGAGCTCGGCCAGCAGCTTGAGCTCGTCGTCGCGGCCGACGAACGTGGTCAGGCGGGTCGGCAGCCGGTCGGCCACCGGTGCCGGCGGCGCGAACTCGCCACGCAGCGCGGCGACGTGGATCTCCTGCAGCTCGGCCGAGGGGTCGACGCCGAGCTGGTCGGCCAGCGTGCGGCGGATCCCGGCGTAGACGGCCAGCGCCTCCGACTGACGCCCGGCGGCGCACAGCGCGCGGATCCGCAGCCCGGCGAGCCGTTCGCGCAGCGGGTCGGCGTCGGCCGCCGCGGTCAGGTCGGCCAGCACCCCGGCGTGCTCACCCAGCCGGATCAGCGCTTCGAACCGGTCTTCGGCCGCCTCGGCCCGCAGCTCGGTGAGCCGCCGCGCCGGCGCTTGCGCGAACGGCGCGTCGAGGACGTCGGCCAGCGCGGCGCCCTGCCACAGCGCGAGCGCCTCGGTGAGCCGGGCGGCGGCCTGCCCGGCACGGCCCGCGGCCAGTTCGCGGCGGCCCTCGGCCGCCAGGCGTTCGAACCGCTCGGCGTCGACGTCACCGGCCTGCACCGCGAGCCGGTAGCCGCCCGGCCCGGATTCGACGGCCACGGGCAGGGCCTTCCGCAGCCGCGAGACCAGCGACTGCAGGGCGTTGGCCGCGTCGGCCGGTGGTTCGGCGCCCCAGAGCCCGTCGACGAGCGCGTCGGCCGGAACCGCGCGCCCGGCGTCCAGCGCCAGCCTGGCCAGGAGCATGCGGAGGCGGGCACCGCCGATGTCGATCGGCGTGCCGTCGTCTTCCGCCGCCCGCAGCGGCCCCAGTAGCGCAACGCGCATGCGTCCAGCTTTCCAGACGTGGCGCCGGCGCCGGGGCGGGCCGACGGAAGTGCTGATTATCCGGACAAATCCGGCATGGTCTCCCGGACCACCCGTTCGTGGCGATACGTTGCGGACGATGCCCATCCAGATACGGACAGGAGCGTTCATGAGGGGACAGAAACCGGTCGTGGTGGCGGCCGCCGTGGTCGCCAGTCTCTGCCTCGGCACCGGTGTCGCCGCGGCCGGCGATGGCTGGGGTGCTCCGAAGCCCGGCAGCGACGGCGCCGGCGACAGCTACTACCCGCAGGACGGAAACGGCGGCTACGACGTCGCCGACTACAACCTCAAGATCGGCTACGACCCGGCGTCGCACCAGCTCACCGGGAACCAGGAGATCGCCGCGCGGGCGACGCAGTCGCTCAGCTCGTTCAACCTGGACTTCAAGGGCCTGACCGTCGACTCGGTGAAGGTCGACGGCCGGGACGCGGCGTTCAGCCGGACGGGGGACCACGAGCTGGTCATCACGCCGTCGCGCGCGCTGTGGCGGGGCCAGCGCTTCCAGGTCAAGATCGCCTACCACGGCGTGCCCGCGCCGATCGTCGACCCGGCGCTCGGCAACAACGGCTGGCAGTTCGCCCAGGCGGGCGGCGCGTTCGCCGCCGGCGAGCCGAGGTCGGCCACGACCTGGTACCCGGTCAACGACACCCCGCTCGACAAGGCCACGTTCCACCTGGCCGTCACCGTGCCCGACGAGTGGGGCGTGATCGCCAACGGCCGCGAGAAGCCGTCGTTCAAGACGCCGAACGGCACGACGCACGTTTGGGTCGAAGAGACCCCGATCGTGCCGTACATGACGACGGTGGCGATCGACAAGTGGACGTTCGACCGGCAGAAGCGCAAGGACGGCACCCCGATCGTCAGCGCGTTCGCCCCCGGCGTCCCGGACTCCACGAAGCAGGCCGAGGCGCGACTGCCGGAGATCCTCGACTTCCTCGAGTCGAAGTTCGGCAAGTACCCGATCGACGCGGCGGGCGGCATCTTCCTCAACGAGCAGATCGGCTTCTCGCTGGAGACGATGAGCCGGCCGATCTACTCGGCGGGCTGGGCGGGCACGGTGCCGACGATCGTCCACGAGAACGCCCACCAGTGGTACGGCGACTCGGTGGCGGTCGCGCACTGGCGCGACGTCTGCCTCAACGAGTGCTTCGCCTCCTACGCCACCTGGCTGTGGGACGAGGCGAAGGAGGGCGTCGACCTGAACAAGCAGTACGCCGACAACGTCAAGAAGGCGCCGACGCGGCTCTGGGACGGCAAGCTCTACGACATGGGCCAGGGCAAGGAGTTCACGTACGTGTACTCGAAGGGCCCGATGATGCTGCACGCGCTGCGCAACTACATCGGTGAGCAGGCCTTCTCCTGGGTGCTGAAGACGTGGCCGTCGCTGCACCGCGACGGGAACGCGAGCATGCAGGAGTTCCAGCGGTTCACCGAGTTCGCCGCCCACCGGAGCCTCCAGGGCTTCTACGACGCGTGGGTGTACGGCAGCGGCAAGCCGGCCGACCAGTACCTCTACCCGGGTGGGCTCAAGCCCGCCGCCTGAGCACCGTCGTCGAGGCCACCCTGTGGACGTAGGGTGGCCTCGACGTGTGTTTCGGTCCGTTGTTCCGGTCCGTTCCGGGAGGGGACATGGCCAGGGTGCTGATGACGGGGTTCGCCCCGTTCGGCGGCGAGTCGGTCAACCCGTCGTGGCAGGCGGTTTCGCTGGTGGCCGCGCGCCGGGACGACGTGGCGGCGGTGGAGCTGCCCTGCGAGTTCGAGGCATCCCTGCCCGCGCTGCGGCGGGCTCTTTCGGAACACCGGCCGTCGCTGGTGGTGTGCGCCGGCCAGGCGGGCGGCCGGGCCGAGGTGACGCCGGAACGGGTGGCGATCAACCTGATCGACGCCCGCATCCCGGACAACGCGGGCGCCCAGCCGGTGGACACCCCGGTCGTCCCGCACGGCCCGGCGGCGTACTTCACGACCTTGCCGGTGAAGGCCTGCGTGGCGGCGATCCGCGCGGCCGGCGTCCCGGCGTCGGTGTCCCACACGGCCGGGACGTACGTGTGCAACCAGGTGTTCTACGGGCTGATGCACCTGCTGGCCACGGACTTCCCGGAGGTGCGCGGCGGCTTCGTGCACGTCCCGTTCAGCCCGGAGCAGGTCGCGGCGGCGGGCAAGCCCGAGGCGTCGCTGAGCGTGGACCGGATCGCTCTCGCGCTGGAAGCGCTGGCGGACACGGCGTTGCGGGTGACCGAGGACCTGCCGGTCAGCGCGGGCGCGGAACATTGACCGCGCAGCGGATCGGCACCGGGACGAGCAGCGTCCGGACGTGCGTCGTGATCTGACGCACACCGTCCGCAAAGCCCCCTTTCGGGCGATCGAACGGTGGTTGCATGTCCGGACGCGCAGCCCCAAGAAGAGGTGAGTGATGATCGGATTCGAGACCGACCTGCAGGACCTGCGGGACTCGGCCCGGGCCCTCCAGGGAGCGGCCGATGCCGCGGAAGCCGCGTCGCACGGCCTGCGCGACGCCGACGTCCCGGTCAAGTCCGACGGCGGCGGCGGGTTCTTCGGCGGTCTCGGCGCGATGTTCCCCGCGGACAACGCCTTCGGCCGGACGCTCGGCATGCCGGCCGTCGCGGCGGCCTACAACGACCACCTGGCGAAGATCCAGCAGCTGGTCGCGCGGCTGCACCAGACCACCGCGGACACCAGCCACGCGCTGATGCGGGTCGCCGAGCTGTACGAGAAGGCCGACGCCGACTCGAAGCAGCACGTCAACCGCGCGGCCGCCGGGCTGGAGGGGAACTGACGTGGACGGTTACTTCGACACCGGGCTCGACGCCCAGCCGATGTCCGGCGGCGACGATCGCCGCCCCGCGCTCCTGGAAGGCGTCTCCGAGGACCTGAAACAGGGTGCGAACGACGCGCTCGACGCGCTGGAGATCCTGCGGATGACCGACTGGATCATCGGCTTCATCCCGGCCGACGGCGGCTTCGAGAAGATGCAGGACGACGTCGCCGCCGTCTACCGCGAGTTCTCCGACGCCGACATCGACCACGACTCGGCCGAAGGCCTGCAGCACCTGATCATGAAGCACGACGCCGTCTGGAAGGCACTGCAGCGCGACTCGGGCCCGAAGCTCGACGACGCCCGGCAGTTCCTCGACGTCTGGCGCGGCTCCGCGGCCAACGCCGTCAAGGCCTACCTGAACGACCTCGCGGACACCTTCGCCCAGGTCGAAACCAAGATCACCGTCCTGGAGGCCGACCTCGTCGCCGCGCGCGAGGCCATCGCGTCGGCCCGGCAGGACCTGAACAACCTCGGCTACACGTTCAAGAAGACGGCGGAGGACTACCAGAAGTCGCAGGAGCGCAAGCGCGAATCGGCCATGTCGAAGGTGCTGGCGGCGACGTTCGCGGGCGCGGTCACCGGGCTGCTCACCGTCGCCACCGCCGGCGCGGGCGCCGCGGCGGGCACGGCGATCTTCACCATGGCCAACGGCGCGATCGTCGCCGGGAACGCCGCCGGCGGCGCCATCACCGCGGTCGTGGCCAACCAGGCCGAGATCACCGGCGACAACGGGTACGACCTGTATGAGAGCTTCATGGACAGCGCGGGCAAGATCCGCGATGGCGCCGCCGACGCGGCGCAGACGCTGGCCGACCGCATCGGCGACGAAGCCGTCGACCTCCCGAAGATCCCCGACGCGCCGGACGTAAGCCCGGGCTCGAGCTTCGACCCCGACAACTTCGAGACCGACCACACCTCGCGGCAGACCGAGAAGAACGTCCGCGACGCGAACGTGGACATCGCGTCGGACGGCCAGGTGTCCAGCGGCGCCACGCACGTCGGGAGGCTGGATGGCTGACGGCCCGGACCGCGACGCCCTCCTGGCCGAACTGTCCGCGCTGTCGGCGACGGCGACGTCCGCCGACGGCGCGGTTTCGCTGTCGGTCAACACCGACGGCGTGCTGACCCGGCTGTGGCTCACCGACGCCGTCTCGGCGATGTCGCCGTCGGAGATCGCGGACGCCGTCCTGCGCACGTACGCCGAGGCGCAGCGCGAGTCGGCGAAGCGGACGGGGCAGCTGCTGGCACCGCTGGGCAGCGGCGGCTACCTGATGGACCGGCTGCGCTGGCGCGTGCAGTTCGAACCGGCGCCGGAGGCAGCGCCCGCCGCGCCTGTCCCTCCGGCTGCCGAGCCGGACGGCAAGGTCCTCAAGGACCGGTCTTCGGACACCCCGGCCGAGCCGCCACCGGCCGGGCCGGTCGCGGACGACGACTGGTACGGCCGCGGCATGCGGCTCGACCGGGCCTGGTGAATCAGGACGGCTTGAGCTCGCGGGTGAAGAAGGCCACCAGGTCGGCGGTGCTGCGGGTGTCGAGCGAGGTGTAGAGCCCGGCCGCCCGGCGGTCGTCCGAGCCGAAGAGGACGATCCCGGAGTAGCTGCCGACCCCGGCGAGGTACCGGCCGTGCAGCCCGCCACCGTCCCAGGTGCCCGCCACGGTGTTGCGGGCACCCACCTGCAGCTTCGCGTTCGCCTCGATCTCGTCGACGGTGACGCCCTGGTAGTAGCTGACGACGTTGCCCTTGCCGAACCCGCAGGTGACGGCCGTCTGGGCGTGCACCAGCTTCCCGACCGAGTCGGCGGGCCGGCAGGTGGTGCGGTCCGGGACGGTGCCGGCCAGCGAGCGCGTGCAGGGGGTGAACCCGGCCTGGTCGCGCTGCGCCGTCGTCGTGCAGTCCACTGTGGACTGGGCGGACCCGCTGTTCGCGGCGAGGACGACGACGGTCACCGCGATCGCGACGACGAGCACCGCGATGCCGATGAGCAGGGCTTTGTTCCTCTTCCGCGGTTGCGGTTCCGGCGGCCGCGGCGGCGGCGCGTACTGCGGCGGCCGGGCGGCTTGCTGCTGCCACGGTTGCGGCCGCGGCGGCACCACCGGCGGGCGGACGGGCGCGAACGCGGGCACGGTGAGGTCGGTGGTGGTGCCGAGCGGGACGTGGTGGAGCCCGAACGCGACGGCCGTCTCGGGCTGGTCCTGCGTGGTCGGCGCGACGCCGAGCTGACGGCCGAGCAGGGTGGCCAGCAGCGGCATCCGGCTCGGCCCGCCGACGAGGTAGACACCGGCGAGCTGCGCGGGGGTGAGGCCGGCGCGGCGGATCGTGGCGGCGAGCAGTTCGGCGCTGCGCAGCAGGCTGGGCCGCACGAGCGCTTCGAGCTCGTCCCGGCTGACCAGGACGTCCCCGAACGGATCGGCCATCGGCACGTGGGTCTGCGCGTGCCGCGAGAGGCTTTCCTTGGCGTCCCGGACGTCCTGCAGCAACGCACGGCGCGTCCGGCGGTCGGCGGTGGTCTGCGGACGCAGGAGCCGTTGCCACTGCGCCGGATCGGCGTGCGAGACGGAGCGTCCGATGTGGACGAGCAGGGCCTGGTCGATGTCGAGGCTGCCGAGATCGGGCAGGCCGTCCTCGGCGAGCACGGTGAACCCCTGCCGGGTGACCCCGACGACGGCGCAGTCGAAGGTGCCGGCCCCGAGGTCGTAGACCCCGATGGGCCCGCCGGCCCGGCTGCCGAGGCTGGCGTAGTGCGCGGCGGCGGCCACCGGTTCGGGGATCAGCCGCACATCGGCGAGCCGGGCCTTCGCGGCGGCGGTCAGGAGGACGTCCTGCCGGCTCGCGCCCCACCCGGCGGGGTGAGAGATCCGGGTTTGCGCGGGCGGGTGCCCGAGCTGCCGTTCGGCCTCTTCGCCCATCCTGCGCAGGACGGCGGCGAAGGCGTCGGCGACGTCGAGATCGGTGTCGCCGAGCCGGATGCGGCCTTCGTCGATGCGCCGCTTGGGGTTCGGTTCGAAGCGGCTGGGATCGAGCCGCGCCCGCCGTTCGGCGTCCTGGCCGACGACGAGCAGGCCGTCGTCGTTGACGTAGACGGCGGAGGACATGGTGACCGAGCCGTCGACCTCGATCGCCCGGGGGCCGCGCCCGAAGGCGGAGAGCACGCCGACCGTGCTCGAAGTCCCGAAGTCGATCGAGAGCACGTCCACGCGGATTCCCCTCCCAAGGTCCGCGGGCATCGTCTCATGGGCCCGGAAAGCCGAAGGGCGGCTCCCCGCTCGGGGAACCGCCCTCCTGCCGTACCTACGCGACGATCACTCGCCTTCGGCTTCGCCGCCCTGCTCCTCGTGGCCCGCGCCGATGCTGACCGGCGGGGCGTCCGGGATCGACGACGGACGACGCTCGCCGCGGAACGTGAACCGCGCCTGGTCGTCCTTGTCCTCCGGGTTGCCGCTCCAGCCTTCGACGTCGACCAGGATGATCTGGCCGGGCTCGACCTCGCCGAAGAGGATCTTCTCCGACAGCTGGTCCTCGATCTCACGCTGGATCGTGCGGCGCAGCGGCCGCGCACCCAGCACGGGGTCGAAGCCGCGCTTGGCCAGCAGCGACTTGGCCTTCGCGGTGAGCTCCAGCTCCATGTCCTTGGCCTTGAGCTGGGTCTCGACCCGGCCGATCATCAAATCGACCATCTGGATGATCTGTTCCTG